>ONWK01000099.1 GCA_900321505.1 uncultured Eubacteriales bacterium | reverse complement strand
TTTGCTGGGCGGCCTTGTGCTTTATGCAGCGGGATGGATCATGGGCGGAGAGCTGGTATTCCGGAGCGCATCCTGTGTTTGGAATCTCCTGTATATGGGTTTCATTTCTGCCGGAGCATACACCCTGTGGGGAGTGCTTCTGAAGTATAACCCGGTCAGCAGAGTAGCCATCTTTGGCTTTATGAATCCGGTAATGGGAGTTCTTCTTTCTGCCTGGTTTCTTGGCGAGAACAATGAAGCGTTTTCGGTAACAGGACTTTTGTCTCTACTCCTTGTCGCTGCTGGTATTATGATCGTAAATATAGATCCGAAAAAAGTGGACAAGTCGGAAAATGAATAACGGAAGTGATTCGTTAGCAGGGGAAATAAATGAAAGTGGTTCTGAGAAGAAGAAGAGAAAAGAGTGGTAATATAAGCAATATACTGTTAATATGAAACTATAGTGCAAGATAACGGGAGGACAGATAGTGTATGTATAAGATCGAAATCCAAAAAGAAAACATTATCAACCTTGAAACCGATGCCATCGTAAATGCAGCCAATTCCGGATTGCAGGCCGGGGGTGGTGTCTGCGGCGCGATCTTTCAGGCGGCGGGTTATGAAAAACTGCAGGAGGCGTGCGATGCCATCGGTCATTGTGATACCGGTTCTGCTGTGATCACGCCGGGATTTGATCTGAAAGCGAAATACGTTATTCATGCTGTTGGTCCTATATACAGGGATGGGCAGCATAAAGAACGTGAGAGCCTGTATCTTGCGTACAGGAATTCGTTGGAGCTCGCCTTAAGTAATGGATGCCGCTCTATTGGTTTTCCGTTGATCTCTGCGGGAATCTACGGTTATCCGGTTGAGGAGGCCTGGGATGTGGCACTTGAGGCGTGCATGGATTTTGTCATGGTGAAAGCAGATCATTCGATGGAGATCATATTTGCCGTTCTGGATGACCGGATATTGAAGATAGGCGCGAAAGCGTTGGATAAAGCACATGAGAAGCTGAAGATGGGAGCAGAGTGAAAGAATTTTTTCAAAATATGTATCAAAAACCGCATATCATCCGTCGGATTGTGCTCTGCTTCTTTTCCGTATGTATGATGGGGTTCTGTGTATACTGGCTGGATCGGCTGGCCTGGGGGACGGATCCATGTACCGTGACCAATCTTGCACTTGCGGCAAAGTTTGGCCTTTCGCTTGGGAATCTTCAGGCGATCGTTAATACGTTGATGTTCATCATCGTTTTATGGAGGGACAAGAAGCAGATCGGATTCGGCACGGTTTTCAATATGTTCCTGGTCGGGTATTCTTATAATCTCATGGCCTTTATCATGGAGAAGGCAGGAGTGGACTATCATTTTCCAAAGATCAGCTTTGGAAGTGAGTTCGTGTTTTCGGATTTTATGTTGGATGTGGGAGCGTGCATTGTACTGCTTGCTGTATTTGTATTTTTCGCAAGTATCTATATGTCCGTAGAACTGGGGACAGCGCCGTATGATGCATTGTCGGTGATCATATCGAATTCTCAGAAGAAGTTTTCCTTCCGGACGATCCGGATCTTATGGGATGCAGCATTTACGATCCTGGGATTTCTGCTGGGAGGTACAGTAGGTGCGGTTACTGTATTCATGGTGTTTACCATCGGACCAATGGTTGCGTGGATGGGGAAGAGAATACGGAGATTTTTGGAATAGAAATATACTGCGTTTAATAGTAAAATATAGAAAAAATCAAAAAGGAAGGTGAATTGCTGATGGAAAGAAGTAACAGAAAAATTGCATTTCTTTTGATGACCGCTCTTTTATGCACATTCATGTTTATTGTGTTTGGGGATACGGCCTTTGCAGAGGATGAACCGAAGACCGAGGCGGTTACAACACATGAACCCCAGTCTTATGTGGCGGAATATAAGAAGGGGTCTTTAGACAATACGGTCGTTCTGGAAATCCGTAATGAAGCTACGGGAGAGCAGTATGAAGCCTGGAATGATCTTCCTTTCCTGTTCCCGGGTGATACAGTTACGATCATTCCGAAGCTGCCCAATGAGTCGGAAGCGCTGAGAAATGATAATACGTCGTATGGCGTGGCCGGATTGGTTTTCCCTGATAGAACGGCCGGGAAAAAGTATCCGATCCTGGTGACGTCAATTGAAAGATATGGCAATCGGTTAATCCCCGGAAGTGGCAGCACATTTATTCAGGGCTTTAAGATTGAAGGTACCGGACCGGTTAAGCTTGTAAGCAATGGCAGCTATATCCCATACACCAGTGAAACAGTGGAAACACTTACCTGGACAAATGATGTACGGAACGTTGTTACATATAATTATGGTGCGGACTGGCTTGATTTCAAGTATTATCCTGGCTGGAACAAAATTGAATATCAGTATCGGGCCTGGTATAACGGGACGGATACAGGAGAGAAGATACCGGAGGAGGAAGTAATATATTACAGTGATAAGGAAAAGCCGGATGCTATCTGGGCTGTTGATGCTATTTATAATCTGACACATGATGAAGAAAAGGCTGTCCTTACGATGAGCAGACCGTATGCTGAAGGGTATAGCCTTGAGAGTATGGAGATACTTACCCTGAGTAAGGGTTATGACCGGGCTCATTACTATTTTAATGCAGATAAACAAAACATAACTATCATCCCGCAGTGGAAAGATGTTGACAGTACCATTCCTGAGGGAGAAGATTTCAGTCAGATCAGTTATGAGGATGAATGGACGGCGATTGTATTTAATTTCGATTATTGCCGTACCCTGACATTGGATGCAAACGGCGGAACTATTGACGGAAAGAAACTCAAGGTTTATGAATTTGACGGAGAGCGTTATGATGAGGAAGCCTTTGAATGGGAAGATGATATGGGAGGTAAATTAGACTCACCTCAATGGGGCGACAAGGCCTTCACAGGATGGTATCTGGATAAAGAATGTACGATCCCGGCGGGGTCTCTGGAGAATATCTACAAAAGATTGAATGAAAAGAGCCGTGATAAAGAGGATCGCTGCTGTCATGTGTATGCTGGCTGGAAGAAGACAGGATGGGTGGAGCAGGACGGAAAGAAATATTATTTCCGAGATGATGGCAGAATGGAAAAAGGGTTCCTCAGCTGGGGTCCGACTACGTATTTCTTTGATATGGAAACCGGGGAGATGCGCACCGGTTGGGTGACAATTGATTATTGGTCTTATTATTTAGGCGAAGACGGTGTGCTGCTTTACAAAATTTTAGTCTATGATGGAAAAGTGA
>ONWK01000327.1 GCA_900321505.1 uncultured Eubacteriales bacterium | reverse complement strand
TCATTTTGAGAAAAAGACACGAGTCATGTTTTGCGCAAGCTTGCAATCGGAGCTGCCGGCATGGCTAAACAACGCTAATAATCACTGCGTGAACGATAGCGTCTGTATCGCCCTGACTTTCTACTTGTAAGATATATTGTATCTGTGGTAAATTTATAGTAACTATTCAGCACCTACAGTTCCGAACGCTTTACATCCGGAGCGAAGAATGGCATTGTACCGTATAACTATTTTATATATGCATAAAAAGGGAGATCTATATATGGAAGAAAAAATTACAGGACTGGTGCACCAGACGGAAAGCTTTGGCGCGGTTGACGGCCCGGGGATACGTTTTATCGTGTTTTTGCAGGGCTGCAGATATCGCTGCAGATATTGTCATAATCCCGAGACCTGGGCGCTTACGGGCGGAGAGGAACGGACGCCGGAGGATGTGCTGGAGCAGGCGCTCCGCTACAAGGCTTACTGGCGTAAGAACGGCGGGATCACGGTCAGCGGCGGAGAGGCGCTGCTGCAGATGGATTTCCTTATACGGCTTTTCGAGCTGGCCAAGGAGAAAAATGTTAACACATGCCTGGATACATCGGGCGGTCCGTTTACCTTTGAAGAACCCTTCTTCAGCAAGTTTGAAAAGCTTTGCGAGGTAACGGATCTTTTCCTGTTGGATCTGAAGCATATTGATGATGAGAAGCATAAGAGCCTTACAGGATTTACCAACGAAAATGTACTTCAGATGGCGCAGTACCTGTCGGATCACGGCAAGCATATGTGGATACGCCACGTACTTGTTCCGGGAATAACGACGGATGAAGATGATCTGAAGAGACTTGCGGATTTTATAGCAACGCTGAAGACCGTTGACAGGACCGAGATCCTGCCGTATCACAGTCTGGGCGTGCCGAAATATGAAAAGATGGGTATTAAATATACCCTTGACGGTGTGACTGCACCCTCGGATGAACAGATCGCCCGGGCGAAGGAGATACTGGGGATTTCTTAGGAAAACTCACGGAAGGCTTCTCTTAACCGCCCAGGCCGGAAGATGTCCCCCGGGCGGCAGAAATGTGACAGAGTGAGGTGGAAGACTGATGTGGAGTCTGATCGTGATCGGACTGATATGGTACGGGCTTTTCGGAAAAAATGATCCGAAAACCGTGAAAACAGTCCAGAGTAAAAAAAATAATCCCGGTTGTGCTACGGTACTGATCCTGATCTTCGCTCTCTCGATACTTGGATCTGTATCCAAAGTGTTCTGGGGGCTGGCGGCGGTGATCCTTGCCCTGGGTCTTCCTGTCATGCTGATCGGTAAACTGATCTCTGCGGCCAACAGGGAGGCTACCAGGAGAAACAGTAAGGAGTATCAGGAGATCCCGGAGAATTTTAATCTGACGCAGAGTGTGTCCAAACGTCAGAAGATACTGAGCAAGTTTAATGATAAATTTGAGCTTAATCTGAGTGATGAGCAGATGGAGCGTATCGTAGATGCATCATATATGTCCTATAGCTGGGAGAAGGAAATCTATGATATGACGAAGGAATATAATCATCCGGCAGAGTGGTACAAGGCTGAGACTCCGTGGCTCAGAGCGTACCTGAGAGCATTTCCGGCCATGAATATTACTTCTGATTTTGAAATGCAGAGAAGTATAGTGGAGGAAGCGTTCAAGCAGATACTTACCGAGCTGCCGCCGGGAGATTTCCTTACCATCGACAGTGCTATAGAAGAGACAAACCGCCGTTTCTTCACGCTTTTTGATGAGACTACATATATGATCATGTTCCGTTATATGCAGGCCAAGGGTATGAAGCTTGAAATTCCCAATGGTTTACATAAAACACAGGAAAGCGAAGCTGACCGTCTGGCACGTGAATACGATGAGAAGGTGGCAGAGGAGGTTAAGGCGCGGAGAAAGAAGAGTGTACGCCGCAGGAAAATGACTGAGGAGGAGTCCAGAGAGGAAGCACTCGATGAGCTTCAGGCATTTGCAGAGGAACAGATGGGTTCCATGTCAGATGAGGAGCTTGAGAGACTTATCCGAGCGTACGATAAAATGATGAAGGAAGAAAAGGAAGCAGCCGGAGATGATGATCCGGATCAGGGATTGAGACCGTCGCGGGGATAAGACCGCTGCCCGGCGCGGAGAGGAATCGGTGAAAAGATATGTTTAATAAAAAGAAGAAACGCGAAACAATAACATATAATGCCGAACTCGAACAGCCGGCTGTGAAGACGAGTATATGCACAGGTGAGAAGGTGGCAGGCTTCATGGAAAAGGAAACAAGACATTTCCGGGATGTGATGCTTATCCGTTCCGACCGTGAGCTGGCGGATTTTTGTGAAGCCTGCGGCGTGAAGCCGGAAGAACTGAAGTCGATAGTGTAGTGCTGATCTTAGAACCTGAATAATGTTAAGCGTGGGCGCCATCCTTGGCGAAGTTAAGGATATGTTAAATAATAACTATTCAAAGATTACCTGTTCAGGTACCCATCTGCTTAATTGAAAAGCCTCGCCGTAAATCTTTGCGGCGAGGCTATTTGCACGATACTTACAAAATGACATTTATGCCCGTCCGCGGACCGGCGCTCACAGGCATAGTCAGATTATGAGTAGTAGTGTATACGCCTGAGGTGGCGTTCATCTCCTGAAAAGTCCGTATCAAGAAATGTATCGATGATCATCAGTGCAAGACCTGGTCCCACAACTCTTGCGCCCATACACAGTACATTTGCATCATTATGTTCTCTGGTGGCTTTTGCAGAGAATACATCATGACAGAGCGCGGCACGGATGCCGGGCTCTTTATTTGCGGCCATTGACATGCCGATGCCGGTGCCGCAGATAAGGATGCCGAGATCTGCGGCACCGTTTTTTATGGCTTCACAGACCTTAGCTGAATATATGGGATAATCGCAGGATTTGCCGTCGAAGCAGCCATAGTCTGTTGCCTCAAAGCCCCGTTCCTTAAGATGCTGCAGGACTTCCTGCTTTAATTCAAATCCTCCGTGATCACTTCCGATGGCAAGTTTCATTTGTATTTCCTCCGATTTATATAGTGATAGGGTTAAAAGCTCACGGCACATAGTGATGAGCCTGACGATACTTAACAGTATATGATCCTGTGTCCGGCGGCCTTCACCAGCCGGTTCATGATGGCGGAGCCGAGGGCATCTCTCCGGAAATTCTCGCTGTATATCTGGCGGCAGCCCAGGGCATCGCATTCGCGCAATGCATGATATAAATGCGCTGCTACGGTTTTTCCGTCATCTTCATCGCCAAGAAGTATGAGATGAAAATGCGGATCGTTCTGAAAGTTCTCATAATCTGAGGCGTTTCCTCCGGTTGTGAGGACTGCGGTTTCGGTATCTTTTTCGAGAGAAAGACGTATCAGCTCCTGAAGCTTCTCCTTTACGGAGGGGGTTACGCGTTCGGGGCGCTCGGCATCGGATACGATGGTAAGCTCTCCCTTGGGAGCGTAGTGTGTATAGCGCATTCCCGGAGCTTTGGGGTGTTGAAGTCCGTTGGGATCTGCGGTCAGGCCTTCGGCTTCGGAAGTGTCTGACTCAGCCTTCGGACGTGAAGGCGCATCAGCCAGGGTGGGATCCAGATCAACCGGGCCGATCACCGCAGTGAGCATTTCGCGGGTAATAAAGCCGGGGCGAAGGATCATGGGGACGGATCCTGTAAGGTCTACTATCGTAGATTCGATGCCGATCCCCACTGCACCGCCGTCAAGTATCATATCGATACGTCCGGACATGTCTTCGATCACGTGCTCTGCCGTGGTGGGAGAAGGCCTTCCGGAAAGGTTTGCGCTGGGAGCTGCAACATATATCCCCGAGCGGCGTATCATTTCCATGGCTGCCGGATGTGAAGGCATGCGTATGGCTACGGTGGAGAGCCCGCCTGTTGTGGCATCCGGAACGAAATCTTTCTTATTTAATATGATGGTAAGAGGTCCGGGCCAAAAGGCTTCGGCGAGCTGTACAGCCTTTTCCGGCACATTTTCCGCCAACTTATACAGATCATTTTTATCGGCAATGTGAACTATCAGCGGGTTGTCCGACGGGCGGCCCTTTGCGGCATAGATACGGGCGGATGCGGTGGCATCCAGAGCATTTCCGCCAAGTCCGTAAACCGTTTCGGTGGGAAATGCGACAAGTCCGCCCTTCTGAAGGATGGATGCGGCCTGATCTATGGCAGATGCTTCATCGGTTTTCATTATTATGGTATCCATTATATCTCCCTGGAATGCTTCCTGAAAGGAATTCAGGAGCACCGGATCTTTCATATTATAATTAGGTCCTTCATAGGTATAGCATGTTACAGAGTGTGTGGCAAGTGTTATTTGTGTAACTATTCAGCACCCCGTGAAAGACATAAAAATCATGAATGGAAAGCTTGCTTTCCGGACAGATTTTAATGTCTTTCACGGGACGGGCAAGGAGTGGGCGGGCGGAATAGCAGTAAAATATTTTACAAAACGTGTTGACAAGATGGGGAACCGTTGCTATAATGTTACAAGATTTAACAAATTTGTAACAAACCTTGAATTTGGTTAAGACATTTTTAACACATAACACTAAATATTGTATTATGTAAATCAAAGGGAGGCATATCATGTACCACCGGTTCAGTGGCAAGACTAAACG
>ONWK01000140.1 GCA_900321505.1 uncultured Eubacteriales bacterium | reverse complement strand
TGTCCGTTGATCTTTACCATCCAGTCCTTGCGGTTGATGAAAATGATATTTCCGTTCTCATCTCTCCTTCCCAGATCGCCGGTGCGGAGCAGCGTTTCATGTCCGTCCTTTTCTCGGAAGGGATTCGGTATGAAGGTCTTTGCGGTCTGCTCCTCCAGACCGAGATAGCCTGCCGCAAAACGTCCCGTAAGACATATCTCCCCTTCTTCTGCAGGCTGGTCATTTTCGTCCAGAAGATAAACCGAAATACCATGCATGGGCTTACCTATGGGTGTATTATCATAGGCCCGGTCCACCTCAAATTCCATGACCGCGGATGCCGACTCGGTCTGCCCGTAACGTATCATAAGCCTGAATTCGTCAGTGTAGATCCCGGAGACACGTTCACTGCCCGTACTGACCTCTTTAAGTGTTTTCTTCTTCTGTTTGAACACCTTCAGGACCTTCGGGGATATAAAGGTTCTCTCGATATCATTTTCAGCGAAGAATTCCGCCAGAAGAACAGGATCCCTCATTGCTTCATACGGGGTCAGATATGCGGTGCACAGAGAATATAACGGCTGAAATACGCCCTGTACGGATGCGACAAAGGTAAACGGCGCACCCAGTGCCGCCCTGAACCCCACCGGCACATCCTGGGTCATGGCGAAACGGATCACAGAGTCATTGATACTTCCAAAGGTATGAAGCACTCCCTTCGGTTTTCCGGTAGAACCTGATGTGTATATCAGAATGGAGGGATCATTCTCCTCCACCTCCGTTTCCTCCGTCAGCGGCTCTTCCTCCTCAAGACGCCGCAGGAACTGTTCGTCTACAACCACTTTCGCTCCGCAATTCTCACGTATATATTCCAGGCGTTCCTTCGGATAATTCGGCGACTGCGGGACAAATGCCGCTCCTGCCAGCCAGATCCCGTACATTGCGGCTACATATTCTATATTTCTGGGGAGCACTATCATAACAAAATCCCCCCGCTTCACTCCGCGGCTGATCAGACGCTGAGCAATCCTCCTTGACGTAATATCAAACGTACTGTAAGTATAATGATTCCCTTCTCCTGCGTCTACGAGTGCCATCAGATCCGGACAGGTCTTTATATTTTCTTTGATTTTTGTTAGTAGCTGAATCCCCATCGTTTGCTCCTTTTTTGTTCTAATAGTCGTTAGTTCCTCACCTACGGTTCCGGATACAAAGCATTCGCCGATCCCTATAAACCGATAATATATCCGGTTTTCATTCTACCATATTATGACAGATTCCGCCATGATATTACTTTTACAATTCAGGTAATATTTTTCGTTGGCAGCATATACCAGTGCAATCTTATCTTTCATCGACTCCCCCCCTCATTTGTTGTATCTAGTTACAATAATGCCTATTCTCAGATGTAATATACATAATCCGCTTTTCTCGGCGCCGGATTTGCAGCCTGCTGAGCAGCATAACCGAGCGCACAATGTCCGATACCCTCATATTCATCGGTGATCCCAAGTTTCTCCAAAATACTCTTTCCACCACCGGACTAAGGGGCTCCTTTTTCTTTCTGTTGCAGTACCCTTTCGACTGACACCCATCCAATGTATTTCGGATGATCCCCGGAAGGTGCCGTCAAGCCTTCGATTTCCCGGTATGCGTCGATCCGTACAGCATCCCAGGCATGGATAACATCACCGTCCCCAAGACTGATGCCACAGTGTCCCCAATTGACCAAACCGCCCGGGCCCAGACAAATACAATCGTAGAATACAAAGGCTCCTTTTTCCGGTTTGCCCTGACGCATTCCGTCGGCATAGAGTAAAGCCGACTCTTTTGCAGAATCCCCACCAAAGATCTCGATTCCGTTGCTTTTCTCCAGTGCATCTTCTATGAACGAGAGACACCATCCTGCATATTCCTTATTGCCATACTTATCTTTTGCCCATTTGATCATGTTCTCTGTGAGTTCTTTTAACCATTCTTCTCTGGTGATCATCGATACATGCGTTTTCCCGTTGATTTCATCCGGATACTCACAGGCAAAACGCATCCCAATGGATTCTGCCGTTCGGATGGAAGGCTCATTCGTATATTTGCAATAGGAATACAAGGCCTGAGCAACTATATTCCTAAACGCCCAATCACGGACGCTCTTTGCAGCTTCTTCGGCATAACCCTTCCGTTGGCAGTCACGGCGAATATGATAGCCGATTTCCGGCAGTAATTCTCCGTTGATATTCTGAATCGTCAGTCCGCAATCACCTATCATTTCGCCGGTTTCCTTCAGACAGACGGCCCATAATCCATATCCTGTCTCCCTGTAACGGTTCCTATTCCGTTCAATCCAGTCTCTGACACGCGCTTCATCAAAAGAATATGGGTAATACCGCATATTTTCATGATCAGCCAGAACAGAATACAGTGCATCGTAATCATTCATATCCATTTCCCGCAGGAAAATGCGTTCAGTTTCCAGAATCACATTCTTCATACTCACCCCCGCTAATCCATTCCCCAAAGACCGTATGGATCGTGCTTTAACTCATTTTCGTACAGTGATTTCACTGACCAGGCCTTGGTCTCATTTCTTTTTCGGCGCAGGCAGTTCATCATACATTGCTTCAATCAGCTCACTAAGGAACTTCCGGTTATCAACATCATCCACCAGGAGCATCTCTTTCGCCCCATCATACGGTAGTTCTCTCTTTGAGTCCGGCATCAGCTTCACCGCCGCCGGGACAGCTTTAACCAGAAATCTGTCATCATAGATGCCGCCGAACACACTTCCACGATAATAGAGGATATATTCACCCATCATAGTTCTATAGCAGATTGAGTCAAGCCCCGAAAGCTGCTCTAATACGAAATCCAGATACTCTTTTGTTGATGCCATGCTTATTCCTCCTATCCGTTGACCAGCTTCAGAAACTTTTTATCATTCATCTGCTCATTTGTAACATATTCCCCATCATGGAACAGAGCGTAATTCGTAATAGGAGTCGGGGCATTCTGCGCTTCATCCCTGCTCTTTATATGAAACGCCCGGAAAGGAATATCATTTTCTTTAGCC
>ONWK01000068.1 GCA_900321505.1 uncultured Eubacteriales bacterium | reverse complement strand
TTTAGCAAAAAGAAAAAGTACTATGAGTAAAAAAGCATTTTGGATAGTACGATACTCACCCGACAACCTGATAGCACCCATAAAAAAGTGCCGGAAGCAACGGTTAGACAGCTTCCGGCACTTTGCTTTACAGCTCCCGACGGGACTCGAACCCGTGATCTATTGATTACGAATCAATCGCTCTACCGACTGAGCCACGGAAGCAGGTTGCCTGATTAGATACACAAAACCAACGAACGCTATTATAGCACACCATTTTTTCAAACACAAGGTATTTTTATGGGCTTCCCATTAGAGCATTTTTTACTTGTGAAGATATGGGTCAGAGGCTATAATAAAAAGATAGTGAGTTGTCGAGTGTCCGGCTTTAAGATACTTTTTTGCGAAGAGGTTAACAAATGAAACGTAGTCGTAAAAATCTGATAATTACGCTTGCGGTTACATTTTTACTGATGGCGCTGTTGGTGGTTTTTACATCGAAGGTGGTCTTCCAGACGGCCTTTTCTTCGGTGCAGGAACTGGGTGATGAGAAGGCGGCTGCGATCACTGCGGATCTTGAGAACTATCTTAATACGGCAAAAAGCGTACTCTGGCTGGCTGCTGATACCGTGGACCATATGGTGGATAAGGGTGCGACCAATGAAGAGATCATAGAATATATCACACGTGAATCCTCCCGTACGGAACAGCAGTTTGATGAGAGCTATACCGGACTCTACGGTGTTATCAGGGGAAATTATGTTGACGGTGTGGGCTGGGTGCCGCCTGAGGATTATGACCCCACGAAGAGAGACTGGTATATCACCACCGTTGCGGGGAAGGGCGAGGTTACGATCGTGCCTCCTTATGTTGATGCGCAGACGGGCAGCGTGATCATTTCAGTCGGTAAGGCTCTTACGGATAACAGCAATGCCATGGCACTGGATCTTACACTGGACGGAGTGCAGGAGATAGTTGAAAAGATCAGGATCAACGGATACGGTTACGGCTTTATCGTTGATCAGGACGGCATGATAATAGCGCATAACGATAAGAATGAAAAGGGTAAAAACTATAAGGAAGATTCCGGGAAAAGCGAGCTGATCGAAAAGGTAAGATCGGTCGGCAAGGGCAACTTTGATTTTAATATCGACGGAGAGAAATGCACCGTCTTTGTGGACAAGGTTCTGGATCAGTGGCAGCTTGTGATAGTCACAAAGAATTCAGAGCTGTACAGCGCTCCGACCTATCTTCTGATCAGCAGTATTCTGATCAATCTTGTAGTGTTCATACTGATCTCAGTCTTCTATATCCTGACCTACCGCAGTGAGAGAAAGTTCAACAAGCGGATGGAGGAAATGAAGGAGATCGAGAGAAAGAAGGATTACGAAGCCCGGGTACTGAAGCTGGAAAAGGATTCCGCTGACAGTGCCAATAAGGCAAAAAGTAATTTCCTGGCAGATATGAGTCACGAGATCAGGACTCCCATCAATGCCATTCTCGGTATGAATGAAATGATCCTCCATGAATCCAGGGAGGATTCAACCGTTGAATATGCTTCAAATATAAAGAGCGCCGGAAATACACTTCTTTCGATCATCAACTCGATCCTTGATTTCTCAAAGATCGAGGATGGAAGGATGCATCTGGTACCGGTAGAGTTTGATACTACGGTGCTGATCAGTGGTCTGGTGAACTCCATCACCGAAAGGGCAAAGTCCAAGAACCTTGAACTGAGGGTGGAGGTGGACGAATCCCTTCCGTCAAGACTGCTGGGAGATGATGTCAGGATCAGCCAGGTCATTATGAATATTCTGACCAATGCAGTGAAATATACCGAGAAGGGATATATCCTGTTTTCCGTTAAGAATCTTGGAGTGGAGGACGGACTGGCACGGCTTCTGGTATCTGTAAAGGATACCGGAACGGGTATCAGAAAAGAGGATATCGACAGGCTTTCCATCTCCTTTGAACGGCTGGATGAGCAGAAGAACCGTCATATCGAAGGCACAGGACTCGGCATTTCCATTGTGACCAGGCTTCTTGAAATGATGGGCAGTGAACTTAAGATAGAAAGCGAGTACGGTGTCGGCTCCAACTTCTATTTTGAACTTCCGGTGGAAGCCGTGGATATAACACCCATTGGAAAGTATGATCACAGCAGCAGCACATCGGTGGCTGCGGAACAGAAGATAGGCCTGCATGCTCCGTCTGCCCGTATACTGCTTACGGATGATAACGAAATGAACCGTAAGGTTGCCGCAAATCTTCTTAAATTGTTCGGCATAAAGCCGGTTCTCTGCTCATCAGGTGAAGAGACCATAGAGTGCATGAAAAAGCAGGAATTTGATATTCTTTTCCTTGATCATATGATGCCGGGCATGGATGGGCTTGATACTCTTGAAGCCCTGTATGAGGGATCTCTTGTGGGGAATACAAAGGTCATAGCCCTTACCGCGAATGCGGTGGTCGGTGCGAAGGAGATGTATCTTGAGGCGGGCTTTGATGATTATCTTGCGAAGCCGATACAGCTTCCGGAGCTGGAAGCTGTGCTCAGAAAATACCTTCCGGAGAAGGCCCTGGCCGAATTGGCTCCGGATCAGAAGAAGACCGGTGAGAGAACGCCTGTTGAAAGAAAATCTGTTGTGAGGACCACTACGGAGACAGTCAGCCACAATGATTCGGGAGAATATGAGATCATGGATTTTGCGCCTGTGCAGGACGGCTATGATTTGGATGAGTCACATGACGAGGCTGAGGGGATCCTTGATTCGGATGAAGCAAAGGAAAGTTATTTTGCCGGATTGCGTGGGATAGGCCTGGCGGTGAATGATGGCCTTAATTATTGCGGAGGAGACAGGGATTTTTATATCGAGATCGTTCATGATTATATTGATGCGGCACTCGGAAGGATAAAGGATCTGGACAGATATCTGAAGGAAGACCGGATAAAGGATTACGGAATACTTGTTCATTCAACGAAGAGCGCATCAAAAACCATAGGCGCCATGTCACTGTATGAAAAGACAAGGGAACTGGAGCAGGCGGCGGCTGAAGGGGATGTGAACAAACTTCATGCAGAGCATAACTCCGTGATGAATGAGATCAGAGATCTGGTGAATAAACTGAGCAACGTGGAGAGATAATGTTTAAACTGATAAAAAACGGAATTCATCATTTTTCAACTATAACCAGACATAAGCTTCTGGTTGGAAAACTGTGCTTTCGCTGCGGGCTTTACAGGCAGGGATTGATGCATGATCTATCTAAATACGGGCCTTCGGAGTTCCTGGTAGGTGTAAAGTATTATCAGGGCGACCGCAGTCCGAATGACGCCGAGCGCGAGGCAAAGGGCGTGACTACTGCGTGGCTTCACCATAAGGGGAGAAACAAACACCATCTGGAATACTGGGTGGACTATGATGTGACGCGCAAGGTCCCCGGGATGACGGGAATGAAGATGCCGGATAATTATATCGTGGAAATGTTCTGCGACCGCATAGCAGCAAGCAAGATCTATAAGGGTAATGATTATACCGACAGTTCGGCGCTTGAGTATTACAGCCATGGCAAAGGAAAGGTTATGCTTCATCCTTATACTAAAGAAAAGCTGGAGCTGCTGCTGAATAAGCTGGCGGAAGAAGGCGAGGATGCAGCTTTTGCATATGCCAGAAAATATGTGAAGGCCTACAGAAGATACAGGCTTAAGCGCTTTTTCGGTCTTACTTCCAAATGGTATTTCTTCAGCACACCGGATGCGGAGCATCCGGAGTCGTAAGGTGCTGAACAGTTACGAGAGATTTTTGAAAAGTACACAGAAAGAGGGTATACATGGGGGACACTTCTTCCATTGAACTGAATACATCCGGTGCAGCGGCGGAAGGACACATTCCCTTTGCCCATCTTCATGTGCATACGGAATACAGCCTGCTGGACGGATCCGCCAAGATCAAGGCTCTGGTGCACAGAGCTAAGGAACTGGGCTTTGATTCGCTTGCCATAACCGATCACGGAGTCATGTACGGCGCCATAGATTTTTATAAGGCCTGCAAAGCCGAAGGTATAAGGCCCATCATAGGATGTGAGGTTTATGTGGCTCCGGGTTCGCGGTATGACCGGGAAGCGGGAAGGGATGATGACAGATATTATCATCTTATCCTGCTGGCGGAGACGGACGAGGGTTACAGAAATCTCTGTAAGATAGTAAGCAGAGGTTTCACTGAGGGCTTTTATTATAAACCCCGTGTGGATCATGAGCTTCTGGAACAATACCATGAAGGACTGATCTGCCTTTCAGCCTGCCTTCAGGGAGAAATAGCGGTGAACCTGCGCCGGGGCCTGTATGAGGAGGCGAAGAAGCAGGCGCTGTGGCACCGTGACATTTTCGGAGCGGATAACTATTTCCTGGAGCTGCAGGATCACGGGATATCGGAGGATACGCTTGTAAATCAGGGAGTGATGCGTCTTCATGCGGAAACGGGGATCCCCATAGTATGCACAAACGATTCACATTATATTTATGCAGAGGACTGGGAAGCGCATGATATCCTGCTTTGTATACAGACCAACCGAAAGGTGCAGGATGATGACCGCATGCGTTATACCGGCGGCCAGTATTATCTGAAGAGTGCGGAGGAAATGGCGGCGCTCTTCCCCTATGCCCCGGAGGCACTGGCAAATACACAGAAGATCGCCGACAGATGTAATGTTAATATAGTTTTCGGTGAGTATAAGATCCCGAGATTCGATGTGCCGGAGGGTTATACTGCAGAGTCGTATCTCCGCGGGCTTTGTGAGAAGGGCCTTGCGGAACGCTATGCGGAAGTTGAGCCGGAGCACCTGCAACAGCTGAAGGAGCGCATGGAATATGAGCTTTCAGTGATCACCAGCATGGGTTTTGTCGATTATTTCCTGATAGTATGGGATTTTATAAGATATGCAAGGTCTCAGGGCATCACCGTAGGACCCGGACGGGGTTCTGCGGCAGGAAGCATCGTATCCTATTCGCTGAAGATAACGAATATCGATCCAATCCGCTATGACCTTCTTTTTGAACGTTTCCTGAATCCTGAGCGTGTGACCATGCCGGATATAGATGTGGATTTCGCCGATGAACGCCGGCAGGAGGTAATAGACTACGTTACCCGTAAGTACGGTGAGGAAATGGTTTCGCAGATCGTTACCTTCGGTACGCTTGCCGCAAGAAACTGTATCCGTGATGTGGGGCGTGCTCTTGACATCCCCTATAAGACCTGTGATCTTGTTGCAAAATCCATCCCCATGGAAATTGGGATGACCATAGAGAAGGCGCTGGATGTAAGTCCTGATTTTAAGAAATATTATGACAGCGATGAGGATGTGAAATATCTGGTCAATATGGCGGAGCAGCTTGAGGGCCTGCCGCGTCATGCCTCCATGCATGCAGCGGGAGTGGTGATAGGCCGTGAGCCCATAGTGGATTTTGTTCCGCTCTGCAAGAACAGCGATGCTGTGACCACCCAGTATAATATGACCACCATTGAGGAACTCGGTCTTCTGAAGATGGATTTCCTCGGCATCCGTACCCTGACCGTGATCCAGAATGCCGTGCTTTCCGTGAAGGAAAGACTGGGCATCGATATAGACATAGACCATTTGAACGAAGATGATCCCAAAGTCTACGAAATGATCTCCGAAGGGAAGACGGAAGGCGTATTCCAGCTGGAGAGCTCGGGCATGCGCGCATTCATGCGTGAGCTTAAACCGAGAAATATGGAGGACGTCATAGCAGGCATTTCCCTTTACCGGCCGGGCCCCATGGATTTCATACCCCAGTATGTCCAGGCACAGTCACATCCCGAGGGAGTGACCTACGATACACCGCTTCTTGAGGATATACTGAAGCCGACCTATGGCTGTATAGTATATCAGGAACAGGTTATGCAGATCGTTATGAAGCTGGCGGGATATTCCCTCGGCCGTTCCGATCTGGTACGCCGTGCCATGTCCAAAAAGAAGAAAGAGGTCATGGAGAAGGAGCGGGAGTATTTCGTATACGGAAATGAGGAACTGGGAGTTCCGGGCTGTGTGAAGAACGGTGTGGATGAGGCTACCGCCAATAAGATATTTGACGAGATGGCCACATTCGCAAGCTATGCCTTTAACAAATCCCATGCGGCGGCCTATGCGGTGGTGGCATATGAAACGGCGTGGCTGAAGTGCTTTTATCCCCTTGATTTCATGGCTGCCCTTCTTACATCCGTAAGGGCAAATGCCCCTAAGCTTGCCAATTATATCGAGGCGGTCAAGCGTATGGGCATCAAAATGCTTCCGCCGGATGTGAATAAGGGGCAGGGTAATTTTTCCGTGGACGGAAAGGGTATACGTTACGGCCTGTCAGCCATACGTTCCATCGGAGACGGAGTGGTGGAAGAGATCCTTGATGAACGGGAAAAAGGCGGTGAATTCAGGGATCTGACCGATTTTGTGAAGCGGCTGTCCGGAAAGGTGGCAAATAAACGCTGCATAGAGAGCTTTATCTATGCCGGTGCATTTGACAGCTTCGGTAAGAACCGCAGGCAGATGATAGTGGCATATCCCGACATTCTCGATCAGGTAAGTGATGAGAGAAAGAAGAATGCTACGGGACAGATGTCGCTGCTGGAGTTTCTGGGTGAGGAAGAGTTCAAAAAGTCTGAGGTGCGCTTCCCGGATCTTGCGGAGTTCCCACTGGAGGAAAGGCTCGCTCAGGAGAAAAATGTATTGGGTATCTATGTCAGCGGGCATCCGCTGGACTCTTATTCTGAACTGATCGACAGGTATTCTTCGGCGTCCACCCTTGATTTTGTGCCGGAGGAAGAGACAGGGCGTATGGCGGTGCAGGACAGGCAGTCGGTAGCTCTGTGCGGACTTATCGAGCAGATTTCAGTCAAGCTGACCAGGAATAATGATACCATGGCTTTCATTACATTGGAGGATATCTACGGGCAGATCGAGGTTGTTGCCTTCCCTAAGGTATATGACAGCTGCAGGGGCTTCCTTGAGAAGAATAAGGGGGTACTGATAAGAGGAAAGGCCTCCGTCTCCGAAGAGGAGGGAAAGATACTTGCGGACGAAATAATATCCTTTGACCGCCTTATCCAGGAGATGGAAGAGGAAAAGAGCGAGATATGGATACTTATGAAGAATCGTTCGGCACTTGAAGAAAATAAAAAACAGCTATATAATATTCTTAATGGGAACCCAGGCAGGAGTGCTGTATATGTCCAGCTTAAGGAAGAGAAACAGGGAGTGGCGCTGCGAACCTCCGCAGGTCCGTCCGAAAGCCTGATCTCAGCGCTTAAACTGGAATATGGCAGGGATGCGGTACTGGTGAGGAAGAAGAAGTAAAGACCGGTGAGACATCGTAACGGCGTCTGCCCGGAGCATCAGTGAGCGGCTGTGCCGTATGAAAGCGGGAGGGGGAACATTAAAACAGGTTATATTATTAAGAGAGGAGAAACAAAATGAAAAAGAAAAGCAGACGTATTGTCCGGGTAGTGATCGCGATTATGCTTTTTGCAGCCTTTATATCTGCTGGAAGCCTGGTCGCCGAGGCAAAGAGCGGAACCTGGAAACAGGATAAGAAAGGCTATTATTACAAGTATTCCGACGGAACATACGCTAAAAATGAATGGATACAGGCAGGCAAGACCTGGTATTATCTTAATGCCGACGGCTATGCACAGACCGGCTGGAAAAAGATTAAAGGCAAATGGTATTATTTCAACAGCAACGGCGCTATGAAGACGGGCTGGTTAAAGAAGGGAAATAAATGGTATTATTTCGGCAATAACGGTGTTATGAGGACAGGCTGGCTTAAGTATAAGGGAGAGTGGTATTTCTTCAGTAAAAAGGGTGAAATGGTTACAAATTCCACTGTCGACGGATATTATCTGGGCAAGGACGGCAAGATGGTCGTACATAAAACAGAAACCGGAAGCGGATTAAAGGTTAAGAAAGGGGATAAGGTATGGGTAACACAGACAGGATCCAAATTCCATACCATTCCTAATTGCGGAAATACCATCGGAGCAACCGAGATCTCATATGAAGAGGCAAAATTCATGAATTACAAGCCCTGTTCAAAGTGCTGCTATGATTAAGGTCTGAAGCGGCAAAAAAGTGGTTACTGAAACGATTCCGATGTTGAGGTAATGGATGATCACATCACGTACAAATGATAAGATCAAGTATATAGAAAAACTTAAACAGAAGTCCTCCTTCAGAAAAGAGGAGGGCTTCTTTGTTGTGGAAGGCATCCGTATGATACGCGAGGTTCCGGGTAATCTTCGGAAAGAGCTTTATCTTACGGAGAAGGCTCTTTCGGATCACCCGGAGCTTAAAAAATGGTGTGACTATGTGGAGACGGTTTCGGAAAGCGTAATGGAGAAGCTTGCTGACACCAAAACTCCTCAGGGAATGGTTGCTCTGGTAAGGATACCGGAGCCGGAATACGGTGCAGGTGAAGGCGCACGCAGCGGCGGACAGCCATTATATCTTATTCTTGACGGTCTTCAGGATCCGGGGAATACAGGCACGCTCATCCGGACTGCGGAAGCGGTGGGGGCGACAGCAGTTTTTCTCAGCAGAAATTCGGCGGATCCCTACAGCCCCAAGGTTGTCCGCAGCACTATGGGAACCATTTTCCGGGTGCCGGTCAGAATATGCGACGATCTTCCGCAGGCTATAAGGGAGCTGAAGCAGAGCGGGGTGGCGGTATTCGGCACGCATCTTGCCGGCACGGATTTCTTCGCCGCGGATCTTACGGGACCGCTGGCCTTCCTTATAGGCAGTGAAGGCAGGGGTTTATCCGAAGAGGTTGCCGCCGAGGCGGATCATTTGCTGAGGATACCCATGGAGGGCAGTGTGGAGTCCCTGAATGCCGCTGTCAGCGGATCAGTGGTTGCCTACGAGGCGTACAGACAGAGAAAATGCAGGTAAAGAAGCAGAGGATGCAGGAGAGACTGCTTCATAGAACTGAATATTGCAGAAGGAAGGTCCGGATACCGTTTTTCTGCGGGATCCGGACTTTATAATAAACAGATGGTGACTATACAGGAGAAAGACTATGATAAGAAAATACAGGATTGGTACTCCTATAGAGACGGATTCGGTCGTGGAAAAGATCAAACTATCTTCCGGCATGGTTCCGGGATGGGAGTTTGATGAGAAAAAAAAGACTCTCAGTATGAGGATGGACGCTGATGCAGCTGTTTACGGCCTGGGCGTACAGGTCCGCGGGATAAACAAACGCGGCTGGCATTATGTGAGCTTCTGTGCCGACGAACCCCATCATGAGGAAGGAAAGACCTCCCTTTACGGGGCCAATAATTTCTTTGTATACGTCCCGTCTGATAAGGGTGATCAGAGACGCTTCGGAATGTATGTTGACACTCCGGGCAGAGTGGAATTTGATATCGGCTTTTACAATAAGGATATGTTTCAGGTGATATTTGACGAAGCCGATGCGTATACTTACCTGATCGAAGAAGAGGATGATCCGGATAATAACGGGGCGTCAGGGATACTCAGCATCGTAAGGCAGTTCCGGCGTATTATCGGACGCAGCTACATTGCTCCCCGTTGGGCCTTTGGCTTTGGACAGAGCCGCTGGAGCTATATGAATGAGGATGAGGTCAGGGAGGTCGCGGACGCATATGACCGCACCGGTATCCCGCTGGACAGCATTTATCTGGATATTGATTATATGGAGCGGTATAAGGACTTTACCGTAAGTGAGGAAAACTTCCCGGATTTTCCCGCCTTTGTCTCGGAAATGAAGAACCGGGGCCTTCATCTGGTGCCCATTATCGATGCGGGCGTGAAGATAGAGAAAGGCTATGACGTATACGAGGAAGGTATTGCAGGGGATCATTTTGTAAAGGACGGGAAGGGAAGTCCCTTTACCGCAGCGGTATGGCCGGGAAGGGTGCATTTTCCGGATTTCCTGAAGGAGGATACCAGACGGTGGTTCGGTGAGAAATACAGACGCCTTATGGATGCGGGTATAGACGGATTCTGGAATGATATGAATGAACCTGCCATCTTCTACAGCGAGGAGCATCTGGCAGAGGTATTTGAGAAACTCGATACGTATAAGGACAAGAATCTGGACATTCACAGTTTCTTTGAATTACAGGGACTTATAGGCGGGCTCTGCAACAGGGAAGAGGATTACAGAAGCTTTTACCATGAATATAAAGGAGAGAGGCTGCGTCACGACCGGGTGCATAATCTCTATGGTTTTAATATGACGAGAGCAGCGGGAGAAGCCTTTGAAAGGATAGCTCCGGACAGCAGGCCCCTGTTGTTTTCAAGGGCGTCATATATCGGTATGCACCGCTATGCAGGGATCTGGACGGGAGACAATATGTCCTGGTGGAGCCATCTCCTGCTTTCGATACAGCAGCTTCCGGGGCTGAATATGTGCGGCTTTCTTTTTGCCGGCTCCGATATAGGAGGCTTCGGTGGGGATGTAACGGAAGAACTGATGATCAGATGGGTCTCCTTCGGTATATTTACGCCCCTTTTCAGAAACCATTCAGCCATGGGCACCAGACGCCAGGAGCTTTTCCGGTTTAACGATACGGAGACAATGAGAAGGCTGGTGGAGCTGAGATATGCCCTGATACCGTACCTTTATTCCGAATACGTCCGGGCGGCGGAGCAGGATGAAATGTTGTTCAGGCCTCTTTCCTTTGAATACGAAAATGATCCGCGTGCCGCCGGAGTGGAGGATGAGCTTTTCGTGGGAAGAAGCATAATGATAGCTCCCGTATATACACAGAATGCCCGGGGAAGATATGTATACCTGCCGGAGGAAATGAAACTGGTCCGCTTCAGGAGCTTTTCCGATTATGATGAGGAGTGGTTAAGTGCGGGAGATCATTTTCTTAAAGCGGAGCCCGGAGAGGTTCCGGTATTTATCAGGAAGGGATGTGAGCTCAGACTGGCGGAGCCGGTGATGCGTACGTCAGAGCTTCCGGAATATGATGAGCTTGATAAATATGTATTTCGGGGATAATGATTAT
>ONWK01000271.1 GCA_900321505.1 uncultured Eubacteriales bacterium | reverse complement strand
GTTATCAGCTGCAATATGCCCGGTGACAGCAAGCCGGGTTCCATCGGACGTCCTCTTAAAAATGCAGAGATCTCCTTTGAGAACGGTGAGATCCTTGTAAAGGGCAGCAGTGTAATGCAGGGCTATTATCAGATGCCGGATGAGACCGCAGAGGCTCTGAAGGATGGCTGGCTCCATACAGGTGATAAGGGATATATCGATGAGGATGGCTTCCTCTTCATCAACGGCCGCGTAAAGAACCTGATCATCCTTTCTAACGGCGAGAATATCTCTCCCGAGGAGATAGAGAATAAGCTTAATCTTAATCCGCTGGTAGGGGAGGTTATCGTTACGGGTGAGAACAATGCCCTTACAGCCCGCATCTATCCTGATCAGGATGTTCTCAAGTTTAAGGGACTCGGTGAGGAAGAGGTGAAGGCAGGTCTTCAGGCCATGCTTGACGGCTTTAACATGACCCAGCCTTCATACCGCAGGATCGTAGGACTTGTAGTAAGAAAGAATCCGTTCAATCGAAATGCCACAGGCAAGATCAGGAGAACGGATGCTGACATAGATTAATATAAACTGTTTAAGGTGTGCCCAGATATGGCAGTATACCGGACAGGAAGATCTGAGATATAATATCGGCTATTTCTTCGGCGGGGGACTTAAAGTCCTCCGCTATCCATTTATGCAGGATACCGATAGTGCTGCCGATGGCGCCGGCGATGAAGAAGGAGAAATTCTCTTTCCGGACGGTTCCGGCGGCGGTTGAAGAGACATCTGTCACATATCTGTGGAACATCATGATAGCCTTCTCAAAAAAGGCATCACTTCGCGGACTCTGCAGAAGATTTGCCACAAAAGGATTCTTCTTTGTGTAATTGCAGATCGCCATATAATACGAATGGCACATATCCTTATCATTCTTCGGATGGAAGCTTTCCATCAGAACGAAGATATCCCTGATGGTCTTATCCTCGGCGGCGGCCATCAGAGCCGGTATATTTTCGTAATGATTATAAAATGTACTGCGCACGATGCCGGCCTTCTTTATCACGTCCGATACCGTGATCTTCTCCATATCCTTCTCCCTGAGTATCAGGAAAAAAGCGTCAAATATGGCTTCCTCAGCAGTGCTGTAGCGTTCATCAAGTTCGTTCATATATCCAGTTCTCCTCCGGGTCAGTAAAGTGCTGCTGTGAAATATTATAACAGATTTTTACAGTATGTGAACCGTGGATATGAAAACATATGAGATTGCAATTTGACCCTGAATGAGATAAGATATCATTTGGTGAAATTTGCTTAAGAAACGCATTATTTTTCAGGGGAAAGGTGCTTCATGAATACAGAAAAGCTGCAGGAAAATATAGCCCGAATTTACTCCGGTAATGAAGGAGTGATAAAAAATCTGATCATCGCCCTTCTGGCCGGAGGACATGTACTGATCGAGGATGTTCCGGGGGTGGGAAAGACCACGCTGGCAAGAACCCTCTGTGATTCGGTTACCATGGATTTTGCGAGAGTTCAGTTTACTCCGGACACTCTGCCCTCGGATATACTGGGGACTACGGTTTTTGATGTAAAGAACGAGAGCTTCAGGGTTGTAAAAGGGCCTGTGTTCCATCAGTTTCTGCTTGCGGATGAGATAAACCGTACCTCGCCGAAGACGCAGTCGGCACTGCTGGAGGCGATGGAGGAGCATCAGGTTACCATCGACGGTACGACCTACAGGCTGCCTGAGCCTTTTATGGTCGTTGCCACTCAGAATCCCGTGGAGCAGCTGGGAACATATCCGCTTCCGGAAGCCCAGCTGGACCGTTTTCTTATGAAGATATCCCTCGGTTATCCCGGCAAGTTGGAGCAGACCGTACTGGCGAAGCGTTTCCTGACGGGTGAGCTGGTAAAAGGTGTGGAGCCGGTGCTCACCACGGAGGATATCCTCAAAATGATGGAAGAGGTTAAGGCAGTCATTTTCAGCGATGAGCTGGTGGAATATGCACTTCAGATCACAGAGGCCACGCGTCATGAAAAGGAGGTAAGCTGCGGCGCCAGCCCCCGTGCGGGTCTGGATCTTCTTCGGGCATCCCAGGCCTCGGCCTTTATGAACGGACGTGATTTTGTTACTCCCGAGGATATTATAGAAATGTCAAAGGTAACACTTCCGCACCGCATAGTACTGACTACGGAAGCGAGGATCAATCATTTCACCGGCTATCAGGTGATACTGAATGTTCTCGGCAGCGTAAAACGGCCAAAATAAAACTGACAGGTGTCCGGCATGAAGCGTAGTGAAGGCGTAAAAAAGAAAAAATGGTTCAGACGGCTGCGGCTTCCGCAGGTGATATATATGCTCTTCTTCGTTGCATCGATCATTTATGTGAGCAACAGGGGAGGAGCATTTTCCTATGCTCTTTTTTTCACAACCCTCTGCTATCCGCCGCTGGCGCTGTTCTATCTTCTTTATATGAGATCGACCATACGCATATATCAGGAGCTTCCGGTCCGGGAGATGAAGAAGAATGTGGATGAACCTTATGAGCTTACCCTGGAAAATGCCGGCTTCCTTCCCTCCTCCGGGATCATACTGCATTCATATAAAGGAAGAGCGTTATTCGGGGAGGATATGACCGGGCAGTGGATATCCCTTCTTCCCAGAGAGAAGGCGGAATATAAGACCACCCTCAGCTGCAAATATGCCGGAAGCTACGCGGCCGGCATCTCAATGATAACCTTTCAGGACTGCTTCGGACTTTTCAGACTGAAAATGAAGATCCCGACGCCTCTCTTCGTGCAGGTTCTGCCCATGGTAAATCCCGACAGGTCGGCGGAAACCTCGAGGGCTCTGCTGGAGCTGGCAGCGGGAGCCTCCGGCGGCAGGATGCTTGAGAAGGAGGATATCCTCGGAAATGATATGGCGCCCTATACACCCGGCGATCCGCTGAAAAGGATACACTGGAAGAACTATGCCCGCAGCGGTGAACTCTTCGTACGTCTGCCGGAGGAGAAGGATCTGCAGCTCATTTCCGTGGTGCTCTTTACCAGACCGATAGTGGAGAGTGAAGAGGGTAAAGAGGAGGACATGGTAAAGGAACTCATGAGGAGAGACCTTTTTCTGGATACGGCGGTTTCGGTCGCCGCATATTTTGCCGAGCAGAAGCGTCCCGTACAGTTCTTTTTCTATAATGCCGGGATCGTAAGAGTTCTGGTGGAGAATTACGAGGGACTGCAGAATCTCAGCCGCGAACTCTCCAAGGCCCTTGTACTGCGCGGCGACGTGGAGGGTGTGGACAGGATCGTGGCCGAAGAAGCAGGGCGCTGGCAGTGCCCGATCATGAACCTTGTGGAAAAGACAGAGATCAGTGCATAGATCAGTCCTGAAGGATCAGGAGCGGAGGAGAAGACGGAGCAAAGATGAAGGAGAGGATGTGGAAGTACATATATGACGGATTTCTGATCCTTGCTCTGGCCGTTCCGACACTGGAGCTTCTGTCGGAGATCGAGGGTCCGGGCTTTCAGCGGGAGTTCATGCTGCTTTATTTTGCTGCGTACTTTTTACTGGCGCTGGTGCTGGAAACAAAGGATAAGAGCATCTGGACCTATCGGCTGCTTCCTGCATTTCCAATAGTTGTGCTTATTATATCCCGTGATTTCGTACTGCTCTGGAACAGCCTTGTTCCTCTTGCGGTTTTTGCGGCACTGCTTTTTATGCTGCGTCTGCCTTATAACAAATGGATCATTCCGGTTCCGGTTATTGTACTGCTCATCTTTTTTGTGCCGCGGGATAACATGCCGGTTTATGTAGCGGGCTGTCTCATACTGGCTGCGGCGGCCGCTGTTTCCGGCTTTTTAAAGGGTGTGCATCGCGAACGCTGGATCATACTGCTCGTGCTGGCAGTAGGTATCAGCTGTTTTATTCCTTCAGGAGAGGAACCCATACGCTGGGAAGGCATAAAGGGAATGATCTACCGGATAGGAGATTTTTTCGAGACAAAATGGAAGGACCTTTCCTACTTTTTCGCAGGACTTTCCGGGGATGAGGATGTGGCCTATACGGGTTATTCCATGAGCGGCGGCCTGTCCGGCGGTGTCAGCGGATCCTCGAGGGAGGAAATGTACTTCTATACCCAGGGCAGAAGACAGCCGGTCTATCTGAACGGAGTAGTATTCGCAAAGCTCGGAAAGGACGGATTTACAGAAAGGATCGAATCTGAACTTCCCGTAAATGCATGGCTGGCCCTGTATCTCAACGCCCTTGCCGCAGGGGATGTTTCCAGAGAGGAGGCGGCATGTTTCTCAAGAGTTGAACGGGCGGATGTGATCTATGCCTATATGCGGACCTCGGATCTTCTGCTTCCCGCTTCCACCTTCCGTATCGATAACGATCTGAAATACGGTCTGGGCGAGACGGTGAAAAAGGGTTTTCAGTATGACATAGGTTATCTTTCCTTTGATGTGTCCAGCAGATATTTCAAAAGGCTTGTGGAGAACGCCGAAAAGAACAGCATCATCATAAGCTATGAAGAAGCAAAGAAACTGGCTGCGGACAACTATAATCTGACTCTTGCCTATTACCTGACGGAGGATGAGTATTATAAATGTATAGAAGCCCTTCAGGAAATGGACAGCGATCCCGTATACCGTGATACTTCCATGGTAACGGACAGGATGCAGCGGCTTGCGGACAGCCTGAGCGAGGACTGTACCACCGATATGCAGAAGGCTCTAAAGATAGAGGCATATCTCAGGCAGTATGAATATGATATGTCCGTGGATCTGCGGGATTATGATAATTACGTGGATGCCTTCCTTTTTGAGAAACAGAAGGGGTACTGCGTGCATTATGCCTCTGCCATGGTCTGTCTGCTCAGGGCGTGCGGCATACCGGCCCGTTATGTTCAGGGCTTCATTTATAATCCGGATAATGACGGAGTAATTTACGGCAACAATGCCCATGCCTGGGTGGAGGCCTATATGTCAGGCATCGGCTGGATAAGATTTGAACCCACCGCAGCCATTCAGAGTCCCGACACCTATGCCTGGAGACTCCGGCTCAGGACAGCGGAGGATGATCTGGAACCTGAGGAGGAGCCGGGAGAGGATGAACCTGAAGTCGGTAAGGATATTCCGGAACCGGTGGTGCTTCCGACGGAGAATACCGAAGAGGAGGGAACATCCTTTATCGAAGTACTGCGGACCATCGGCCTTTATCTGCTTGGGCTTATCGGAATGGCGGGTATCGTTATCGCCATATACCTGCTTGTAAGGCGGATCATTTACAATCGTCTTACACCCGAGCAGAAACTTATGCATGACGTACAGACGCTGAGCCGCAGGCTTGACGGCAGGCTGAAGCCGGGCGAGAAGGCAGGATCGGTATTTGATTATCTTCCGCTGATAGAGGAGGAAAGCTGCCGCAGGGATATGGAGGAGCTTTTCAAAGGATACTACCGGGTGAGATTCCGCGGGGATGCAGCGGATGAAAGCCTGGTGAAGGGTATGAGGGGTATGATCAAGAGGATCAGATAGCATGATCCTGAAGTATCCGCTGAGCATGATCTGAAGTATCGGCCGAGTATGATCCTAAGTGTCGGCTGAGCATGACCGGACCGGTACACTCCGGGTGAAAAGAAAAAAGTTTCAAAAAATAACGATATGGATGCATTTTTGATACATTTCAGTGTTAGAGTTATATCCGCCATAGCAAAAACAGGCAGATCGGAGAGAAAAGGTTGAAGCGTAGATTACCGCGTAAATTGAATATCATGGCCGTGCTTCTTGCCGTCTTTCTTTCAGGCTGCGGGACAGCTGCCGAGGAAGAGCTGGTTTCCCCGGAGGTACCGGTCTATAATGCCATGGTGCCGAAGACTGCGGAGGTCATCCGCGGGGATCTTACGCCGCAGTATTCCGAGAGGCTTGATCTTCTGGGCTATGAGCGGGTACATTACCAGTTTACCCAGGCGGAGTATGATGAGCTGTACGGTTCCTATCAGATGAAGATCGATGAGATCCACGTAAATGTGGGCGATTTCGTCGAGAAGGGCGAGGTCATGGTGTCCTTTCATTCTGAGGTACTGGATCTGCAGATCAGGGATTATGAGAAACAGATCGAGGAGGCGGGGCTTTCCATCGATCATCTGCGGAGGCTTTCCGCCATAGATCCCTCGGAGGACCATAAGGATGAGATCGCATCCCTCAACCGTGAGATCGAGGTTGCGCGTCTTTATATAGCAGATATCGAGGAGACCTACAGGAAGCTGAATATCATCGCTAAGACGGACGGCTTTGTCAGCCTGATCTCCACGGCCTTAAGAGAGGGCTATGTAATGCCGGGGTCGGATATGATACTGGTGGATCAGAGCAAGGGACTTTATACCACGGCAAAGACCGATGAGTATGAGTTCAGGCCGGGGGAGGAATTTACAGCCCATCTCGGAAATCTGGAGCGTCGCGTGGAGGTTGTGGAGACTCCCGAGGGGGAGGATGCAAATATGGTTTATTTCATGCCTCTCGACGGAGAGGATGAGATGCCGAATAAAAACCTGATGCTGGAATTTGAACTCCCGACTCTGACGGATGTATGTTATGTAAACCGACAGGCGGTATATGATAAAAATGGTCTGTACTTCGTATATGTAGTGCAGGAGAACGGAACAAGAAGAGCAGTGGAAGTAACCTGCGGAGACAGGATAGGAAATTACATGATAATCAGGGAAGGACTGAATGGGGGAGAAAGTGTTGAACTGCCGTAAAAAGTCGAAAAACCTAATATATCCGGCAAAACGTCGGGGACTTTCGCTGATCCTTGCGCTTATTTTCCTGCTGTCATTTACTGCCTGCGGAAGCAGGGGGGAAGAGGAGGCTCCGGCACTTCTGGTCCCGGTGGCCCTGACGGAAGCCTGCCGCCCGGTGGAGCGCCGTGACATCGGTGAGGTGAAATTCCTCAAGGGTACGGTTACTGCCGAAACATATCCGGTTTTTACCGGTAAGAGCATTACGCTGTATGAGCTTAAGGTGGATCCGGGGGACATGGTAAGGAAGGGCGATGTGATCGCGACGGGAGATACACGCAGTCTTGATTCGCAGATATCATCCTATACAAAGCAGCTGGGAGTTCTGCAGCTGCAGAGAAGTACTTCGGATACCATTTCCAAAAAGAGGGAGGAGCAGCTGAAATATAAGAAGAAGGCTGCCGAGGAGACCGGTTTTACCGGGCTTTCTGCCGAATACGGAAAGGAGATAAAGAAGGAGCAGGAGAACCGCCGTTACAGCCTTGCGGAGACGGATGCCGCCATCGCCTCGGTAAATAAGCAGATCACCGAGCTGAAGAAGAACAGAAACGGCATGACCTTTACGGCTCCCCATGACGGCATGGTTACCTATCTCCGTGACATTTCTTCTTCTACCTACGTAAGCGCGAATGAAAACATCGCCGTCATCTCGGATTTCGATGTGCTTTATATCGAAGCGGATATTATCACAAAGTCCTATCAGTACGAGGATTATGCGGAAAAATACATTATGGCCGACGGAAAGAAGGTGCCGGTGGAGGAGATCGATTACAGCTCCGCTGAGCTCAGCTACGCGGATAATATGGGAATCTATCCGGCGGTACGCTTCAGCGCCGAAGGTGTAAGGCTGGAGCCGGGTGCGACGGTACCCATTTACTTTGTAAAGAACAGCAGCCCTGATGTGCTGGCGGTAGGAAATGATTCCGTCTATACGGAGGATGAGGAAAGCTACTGTTATGTAAAGGGTGCCGACGGCCAGAAGGAGAAGCGGACCATAGAGCTGGGGATGAAGGATTCACTTTATTCCGAGGTCCTGTCGGGACTTTCCGAGGGAGAGATGGTCTACTATGACAGTACCTCCGTGATCCCCGTAAAATACAGGGAATACACGGCGAGGACCGGTGATTATGTTGAGGAAAACTATTCCGAGTACATAACCGAGCTGCTTACGGGGCATGACATCTGCATAGCAGAGATAGAGGGGTCCGTACAGGAGGTTATAAGCAAGGTCGGAGATGATGTGGAGAAGGGTGATGAGATCCTTAAGCTGGAAATCCCCGTAAACCGCGGAGAACTGGCAGAGGCAAGAAACAGCCTGGCCGATCTGGAAGCAGGCAGAAAGAGCCAACTCGCCGAATTCGACAGGAGAGAAAAGGAGATCAGGGAAGAACTGGACTTACTGAATAAGGAAACAGTTTCCACTGATAATTCGGTTAAGGAAAACAAAGACAGAGAGAAAACCGGTAAAGAAAAATCAGATAAAGAAAGATCAGATAAAGAAAGACCGGATAACGAAAAAACAGATATTGAAAATGTAGAGATAGCGGGAAAACCCGGAGAAGCAGCCACACCGGAACAACCGGTAGAAGTAACCGTACCGGAAAACCCCGAAGAAGTAACCGCACCGGAGGAACCCGTGGAAGAACCCGCATCTGAAGACCCCGCGGATGATACAGATGTCGATGCGGAAATGGAGGCGAAGCGGGAAAAGCTCTACAGAAAGGAATGCCTTCAGCTGGAGCTGGAGATCCTGGCAGCCGAAAAGAAGCTTGCAACAGAGAATTATACACAGAGCAAGGCTCAGCTTGAGGAACGCAGGAAAAAGCTTTCGGGTTACGGAACCGACGGGACCTATACGATAAAAGCCAAAACTTCCGGAAAGCTGGGACAGAGTCTTCCGGCTGTCAGCACTACGGTTTATACGGGACAGTATCTTTTCACCGTAAATAGTCCGGGCGGGAAGCTGCTCAGGATAAGCATGCCCAAGAAAAGAGGGCAGGAGGCCGCAAAAGCTGCCCATGCCGGACAGAAGATACTGCTGAAGACGGATGACAGGGAGTACACCGGAACCTGTGTGGCAGAGAACGGCTATGAAGATAAGGTGTATCTTTTCACCCGTGACGGAGATGTGCATCTCACCTGGTCGGTACCCTACTCGGCCGGACAGACGCAGCAGTTTTTCGCAAAGCTGGATGACGAAAGTTATTTTGACGGTGAGGAACTTCCTTCGGCGGTAGTGTCCTTCCAGTCGGTAGTGATCCACGGCGGGATCACGATCCCGGCAAAGGCGGTATATACCGAAAAGGATGCCATGTCACAGGAGACGAGTACCTTCGTATGGAAGAAGACGGATACGGGCCTTGCCAAGCAGAAGGTAACGGTATTCGAGAACAGTCAGTTTTCAGAGGAACGCCTGATACTTTCGGGCCTTTCCACGGGAGACGTGATAGCGGTAGAGTAAAATGCAGACCATAATCCCGGTCCCGAAGTATCCACTGACCCGGTGAGACGATCCGTAAGGGCCTTCGGGATGAGGGACGGACATATTAAATATAAGCACAGGGAGAGTCATGCTACGCTTCATATTTACAAAAATAAAAAATAAATACAAGCTGTATCTGGCGCTCCTTGCGGGTATCATTTCCATGATCGCCGTGTTCGGAGTGATCATGATGCTGAGAAAAGGATCGCTGGACAGGCTTATCCAGAGTGAGTTTAAAGCCCGGTATGAGGAAACCGGAAAATATCCTGCAGTGATATCCCGTACCGGTACCCAGGTGCTTGATGATTCAAAGCCGGCTGTTGACAGCGTTCTTGCAAATGCAAACAGCTACGAGTCATCCTGGGACCAGTATCTGGACCTTCCCGTACTTTCCACGCAGAGAGTGATCTGGATGAAGGGACGCCGTGCGCTCTTTTCCTACAGAGGTGAGAGCGGGTATCTGGATCTGGGATATCTGGATACGGAATATGACGGAGAGCACATTTCACTTCTGGACGGAACTCTGCCGGATCAGGAGGAGCTGCCCGAGGGGCATTACGGCTGTCTGATCGACCGTCATACCATGGATGTGAATCATTTCGTAGTGGGCGAAACCCTTACCATGAATGATATGAATATCAGGGACGACAAGCCGGTGGTATTTCATATCACGGGTATCATTTCCGAGGCGGGTTTTTCGGATTATTACTGGCAGAGAGGCCTGGCGGAAAACGGGGTGATAATATATCTGACCCGGGATGATTTCTGCGAGATCGCAGCTGAGCATCATATGGAGAAGGCATATTATGACACCTACAGGGTTTATGATTACAGAAAGCTTACCAATGAGAAGGCGGATGCAGCAGAGGATTATCTTATGCAGTTCCGTGAAATGGATGAGAGCCTGAGCGAGAATCTGTCGGATCCGCTTAAGTCGGCAAGGCAGAAGGGCGTTTCGGTGAAAGCCGTGCTCTATGCCATTTCCGTACCGCTGATCGCGCTTGTACTGCTTTTCATAGGAATGATCGCGGTAAGGATCCTGGATTCCGAACAGGGTGAGATAGCGATGCTGCACAGCCGCGGCAAAACACGGGGAAAGATAGTACTGATATACTTTGTTCAGTCGATGATCATAGCGGTAATATCCTTTGCTCCGGGACTTTTTGCGGGGTATCTTCTGGGCAGGCTTACCGCCTCCGCTACCGGCTTCCTCACTTTTTCGGGAGATACGGTGACAGGTTACGGCATCTATCCGGGAATGATCATTGTATCCGCTGCAGCAGCGCTGTTCTCAGTTATCGTGATGCTGCTTCCGGTCATCCCGAGATCCAGGGATACCATACTGCAGAGAAAACACAGGAAGGCTTCGGCGGGCATCCCGCTCTGGGAGAAATTCTTCCTGGATGTTATCCTCCTCGGTGCTTCGGTTTATCTGCTGTTTAATTTCACAAAGCAGCTGGATGCGCTGAAGATGTCGGTGCTTTCGGGTGAGGGTACGGATCCGGTGATCTTCCTTTCCGCAACATTTTTCCTGCTGTCCTGCGGCCTGCTGATCCTGAGACTTTTCTCATATCTGGTACGGATGTTGTTCAGACTGCGCAGGAAGAAGCTTTCACCGGCAAATTATGCATCACTGCTTCAGATAATCCGCACACGTAAGAGCTCGGGCGTGATATCCGTATTTCTGGTACTCACCATTGCCATGAGCGTCTTCAATGCAAATATGGCAAGGACCATCAATGCAAACCAGGAGGAAAGGATACGCTACGATCTGGGCACGGATGTGGTCATTTCCGAGCAGTGGCAGCTTCGCGTCCTGAGTCTTGATAAGCCCCAGCGCTGGAGATATGACGAACCGGACGGGGCAGTATATGACGGGCTTGTACGTGACGGACTGGCAGATTCCGTGACATGTGTGATCACGGATGACAAAACGCTGATCAAAACGGGCAAGAACAATCAGGAGACAGGTCTTCTGATGGGTATAAATACAAAGGAATTCGGAGAGACCGCCCGTCTCAGGGACGGACTTACTGATGAACACTGGTACACGTATCTGAATGCTCTGTCCCAGGTTACGAACGGTTGTCTCATTTCCAGAAATCTTGCGGACAAGTACGATCTTAAGGTGGGAGATACCATTACATATTCACGTTTTTCACCTGTTGAGCCCGATTACAACTATGCATCCTGTGCCGGTGTTATCCAGGGGATAGTTGATGCTTTCCCGGGCTATGACACCTATGAATATGTATATAATGACAACGGTGAGCTGACGGAAAAGGAAAGATACCTTGTTGTTGCGAATTACAGCAGTGTTGTGAGCTCCTTTGAGAAGACGCCCTACAGTGTCTGGGTACGCACAGATCGGCCGGCAGCAGAGCTCCGGGAGTATCTGGAGGATAAGCTGGCTTCAACCAGGCGTACGATAAAGAGTGTGGAAGGCGCGGCGGAGGATATCCGTGAGATGCAGGATTCCTCCATGATCAAGATCACCAACGGGCTTTTCACCTTAAATGTACTGGTGGCTCTGCTGCTCTGTGTACTGGGCTACCTTATCCACTGGATCACATCGATACGTGACAGGGAGCTGCTCTTCGGCATCTACCGGGCCATGGGTATCACCATGGGTGAGGTGAGCCGGATGCTGACTATAGAACAGATATTTACATCGCTGGGACCGGTGCTCGCAGGTATAGGCGCGGGTTCGGTGGCGACGGTGCTCTTCGCAAAGCTGTTCTCGGTGGTCTATCTGCCGGAGAAGCATGCGGTGGAGCTTGCAACCTACGTGTCCGGCTCGGATTTCCTGAGACTGGGCATCATCATCGGCGGAGCCATGATACTTTGCTTCCTCGTGATACATGGCATCGTCAGGAGAATGAAGATCACAGAGGCTCTGAAGCTGGGTGAAGACTAAGGTTCTTGAGATATCGATATCGGGAGAATAATATGGAACAGATAATCCTGCAGGCAGAAAACATAATAAGGTCTTTCCCATCCGCAGGCGGAGAGATCCCCGTGCTGCGCGGGATCAGTCTGTCCATTCCCAAGGGTAAGCTGGTGATCATCAAGGGACGTTCCGGTTCCGGAAAGACAACACTGCTGAATATACTCAGTGCGCTGGATCCTGCAACGGACGGAGAAGTGGTTCTGAGGGTAAGATCGGATAAGAAAAAGAGCGGAAGTGATGCTGAAAATGAAGGATCGCCGGCGGAACTCACGAATACCAGGGAGGTGCGGTACTCTGGGCTTTCGGACTCACAGAGAGACCGCCTGCGAAGGAACCATATGGGCTTTGTATTTCAGTCCGTAGCCCTGGTTCCGATCATGACGGCATATGAAAATGTGGATTTCGGTCTCAGGACCGCAGGCTACAGGAAGAATACGGATAAGAAGACCGATCCCCAGGCATACCGGGACAAAAGGATCAGGGAGGTCCTCTCCTCGGTGGGACTTGCCGAGCGCATGCAGCATATGCCCTCACAGCTGTCCGGAGGCGAGCAGCAGAGGGTGGCCATAGCAAGAGCGATGGCGCATAAGCCGGAGATCATTTTTGCGGATGAGCCCACGGGAGCGCTGGATACGGCTGCGGGGCTTGCAGTTACCCAGCTCTTTAAGGATATGGCTGAGAAGGAAAAAATAACGATAGTAATGACCACGCATGATCCGGGTCTGATGGAGCTTGGGGATGTGGTTTATGAGATAGAGGACGGAATGATAGGCGGTCAGCCGTAATATGGGCTGCTGCAAGGATCCCCGGGAAAACATAAGTACGGAGCCTGAGGTGATACTGCAGTCCCGGAAAATACGGAAAAAGGAACGGAGAAATCTATGCCGGATATGGAAACCGAAAAACTGAATAGTGATCCCACTTACGCGGCTCCGGCTGCCGAAGAACCGGTAAAAGAAGATATCCCTCTTATCGACTGTGACGGACTGGTAAAGATCTATAAGACCGATGATCTTGAGGTTATGGCGCTCCAGGGTCTTGATCTTACCATAAAGCGGGGTGAACTGCTGGCCATCATCGGTAAATCCGGAAGCGGAAAGTCAACCCTGCTGAATATCATAGGAGGACTGGAGCGACCCAGTGCGGGAAGGATCACCTTTGACGGAGAGAATCTTCAGACTCTCAGCGAGAAGGAAATGAACCATTACCGGGAGAAGCGGGTGGGCTTTGTGTGGCAGAAGAATGTTGATAATCTGCTGCCGTATCTCACCGCTGTACAGAATGTGGAGCTTCCGCTGATGTTCTCCGGCGTTTCCGCAAAGGAACGGTATAAGAAGGCGATGGAGCTGCTTGACAGCGTGGGCCTGAGACACAGGGCTGACAGTTATCCCAGGATGCTGTCCGGAGGTGAGCAGCAGAGAGTTGCCATCGCCATCGCGCTGATGAACGATCCGGATCTTCTGCTTGCGGATGAGCCCACGGGGGCGGTGGATTCGAAGACCTCTGAAATGATCCAGGATCTTTTCAGAAAGCTTAACCGTGAACGTGGCGTTACGGTCATAATCGTGACCCACGATCTGAGTCTTGCAAATAAGGTTGACCGTGTGGTAATGATAGCCGACGGCAAGATAAGCAGTGAACGTGTCATCAAGGATGCATACCGTGAGAAGATCGATGCCATGGCAAGGCGTTCCGCCGAGGAGATCGCGGAAGGACTTTTTGCATCAGGCGGTCCGGCATCGGAGGAAGGCGCTTCTCCCGATGAAACCCATGAGGAATATGTGGTCCTTGACCGTGCAGGCCGGCTTCGCCTTTCCCCCGAGCTGCGTGAAGAGGCCGGGATCGAAGGCAGCCGTGTTAAGATAGAAGTAGTAGACGGAAAGATAGTAATTTCCGGCGAAGAATAACCCCCCTCCTTTAAGCCGCATGGGCATAAAACCTGTGCGGCTTTTTGGTGTTGCAATGTTTTTTTCAAAAATATGGATAGAACCGTACGTACATGTTATAATGCAAGTTAATGTGTTTGATTCATGGGGCAGGGGACAGAAATGAGCAGGGCAGTTAACATCTTCATTACTATCATTTTCGTTATCCTGGCCGGGGTGCTGGTGTATTTCGGACCGTTATACGGTGCGGATTCGGTCATAACCGACAATCTGTATACCCGCTTCAGCGGTACCGACAGAAGGATCGTGATCATAGGCATAGACGAGGAAACCCTGGCGGAATACGGAAATTTTAATCTGTGGTCCAGGGAGAAGCTTGCGGAGCTGCTGGAAAAGCTATATGAAGATCCTGAGAACCGGCCGGATGTGGTGGGGCTGGACTTTATCCTTTCCGACACTGTCGATGAAGTAAATGATACAAGGCTTGCAAAGGCGGCCGAAAAGGCTGAGGGAAATATCGTCGCAGGCTCAAATATCGTATACAGGGGCAGGGTTGAAGTAAACAGTGCCGGAGAGATGTATTACAATACCGAGTATATAGATCACATTGAGATGCCATATGAGGAGCTGAGAAAGGAAGTTGTTTCAGGCTTTACCAATAAGAATATCGCCGGCGATGGATATATCAGATATGCCATCAACTCGGTAAATTACCGCGACAGTGAGACGGATGAGCTGCAGACTCAGGACAGCTTTGCATTTGCAGTCTATAAGCTTTATTGTGAGAAAAACGGCGAGGAGATCCGGGTTCCGAAGACCAACTCCAGAAGCCAGTTCCAGTTCAGGTATTCCGGGGAGACAGGCGAATTCTCCATGCTGTCGCTTGCGGCAGTGCTTTCCGGCAAGATCCCTTCTACAGCCTTCAGGAACGCCATCGTCCTTGTGGGGGCTTACGCACCGGGCTTTCAGGACGCGTACCAGCCGGCATCCGACAGAGGGGACTCCATGTACGGTGTGGAGATCCATGCAAATATAGTGCAGGCATATATGCAGGGCAAGACCATGGTCGTGGTGAACAGATTGCTCATGGCTGTCATCACAGCGGTTCTGACCTGTATACTTATGATAGTCGGAAGAAAGCTCAGGCTTCTGAAATTTGTTATAGCTTCGGCGGTTTTTGCGGTATTGTATCTTCTCACGGGGATCATCCTTGCGGCTAACGGACTAGTGATCCCGTGCATCTATATAATTCTCGTGGTCATCGCTGCGGATCTGTATTTCCTTGTGGATGATCATCAAAGGGAGCTGAAGAAGCAGATGTGGTCCTTCACGGAGGCGATGGCCGCCGCCATAGATGAAAGAACGCCATACAACGCAAGCCATACGAGAAATGTTGCGAGATATTGCGGAATGGTAGCAGATCACATCAACAGGCTTCACCGAAGAGGAAAGGAAAAGGAACATTTTTCCGAAAAGAGAAAAGAACAGCTTGTGATGGGAGCGCTGCTCCATGATATAGGGAAGATCGCAGTTCCTCTTTCTGTCATGAACAAGGCTGCGAGACTCGACGGTAAAGAGGATGATATCAGGAGCCGGCTGGAAAATATCCGCCTCCGGGCGCAGATCATGCTGCTGGAGGGTAAGAAGGACGAGGCCTGGTATAAAGATATCGAAGCGAAAACAGGGCAGGCCTTAAATATGATGGAAAAGGTCAATACTGCCGGATCTCTTTTGGAGGATATGGGGAAGGAGGTCGACCGGATCCTGGAATACAGCTTTGAAGGAGAACCCTTCTTTTCGGAAAGCGAGAAGGAATGCCTCAGAATTCCGAAGGGAACACTTACGGAAAGTGAGAGAAGGGTCATGGAAAGCCATGTATCCATCACAAAGAATATCCTGTCAAAGGTGTATTTCAACAGTTATTTCAGGAACTCTCCCATATTTGCGGGGCAGCATCATGAATATCTGGACGGCAGCGGATATCCGGAGGGACTTAAGGCTGATGAACTGCCGGCCGAATCCAGGATCATGACGGTATGTGATATCTGTGATGCGCTTCTTGCAACTGACAGACCATATAAAAAACCTTTACCTTTTGAAAAAGCTTTTGATATAATGAGGGGTATGGCGGATAAAGGAACCATAGACGGAAAGTATGTAGAATATCTTTATGAGTGTCTGAAACCGGAAAAAGAAGACGGCGCGGTGTAACTGACTTGTACTCACAAAGGAAGGAAGAAAGAATGGATCGTAACAGTTTTTTGAAGACAACAAAAGGGAAGATAATAATAACCATTATCGGTTTAGCTATTATTGGCGGCGTTGTGGCGGCAATAATGATGCTGAGCAAAAAGGGCTATCGAAGCATTATCGCCAAGGGTGTCAGAGGTACCGTAAATGTGGTCGGTGAGATCAATAACGGGCAGGCATATTCCGGCGAAAGACTGTATGGCGGCGACGATGTCAGCGTCATGGAAGCATCGTCCCTGACCATGCTGATAGATAATGACAAGTATCTTTTTGCCGAGGCGAATACACATTTTGTCCTCAAAGCCGATCAGTCAGATAATTACAGCAAGATCAGGATAGTCCTTGATAAGGGCTCGGAGCTGAATGAGCTGAAATCAAATCTCGGTCCGGATGATTCCTATGATGTTGATACTCCGAATTCCACCATGTCAGTCCGGGGAACAAAATTCAATGTGTCGGTTTATACCCGGGAAGATATTGTATATACACTGCTTGAGGTAAGCGATGGGGTCGTGCTGGTACAGCTTCAGACTCTGGAAGGAACACTTACCGGTGTGGAAAAGAAATTCTATGCGGGAGAAAGCGTACTTATCAGAGGCGGAAAGGATTTCTCCGAATTTGTTCTGAATAAGAACGGAGAGATCGTTAGATATCTGGATCTGCCTTCTCTTCCTGCGGACGGAGTAGAGAGACTGATCGAGATCCTGGATAACGGAACCGGAGAGAAGGAACCGTCTACAGAGGATGAAAGCACTTCGGAAACAGATGATACCACAGAGGAACCCACATCTGCTTCCACAGAACAGATAACAGATGATACTACGGAGTCCACATCGGAGGATGTTACCACCGATACAACTGAAGAGGCATCTTCTGAAAATGCTACCGTAAAGCCGACGGAGAGACCTACTGAAAAGCCCACCGAAAAACCGACGGAGAAGCCGACCGAAACGCCGACTGAGAGACCGACAGAAAGGCCGACCGAAAAACCCACGGAAAGTAATCCGGGCGGCACCACAACGCATACACACAGCTTTGGTTCATGGACAGTGACCAGAGCAGCAACCTGCAGCACCAGCGGAAGCGAAGAAAGAAAATGCTCAACCTGCGGACAGGTGGAAAGAAGATCCATAGCCGCAACGGGTCATAAGTACGGCAGCTGGTATTCGTCTAAGGCTGCAACCTGTACTGAAAGCGGTACAGAGGAAAGAAAGTGCTCTGCCTGCGGTCAGACGGAAAGCAGAGCTGTTGCCGCGCTGGGACACATTTTCGGAAGTACGAGAACCGAATCTGCAGGCTGCACCACTGACGGATACAGTATCAGGACATGCTCAAGATGCGGTTATGAGGAGAAGAATACTTACGCCGCAACCGGACATAAATACGGATCATGGTCGGTAACAAAGGCTGCAGGCTGCGATACAACAGGAACTGAAACAAGGACCTGTTCCGTCTGCGGAAACAAGGAAACAAGGACAGTTGCCGCAACCGGACATAAATACGGGTCATGGTCGGTAACAAAGGCTGCAGGCTGTGAAACAACAGGAACCGAAACAAGGACGTGTTCTGTCTGCGGAAACAATGAGACAAGGACCATAGCCGCAACAGGACATAATTACGGAGCATGGGTAACGGTACAGCAGCCTTCGTGCGAAAAGGCGGGCTCTGCAGAAAGAACCTGTTCAACCTGCGGACAGAAGGAATCAAAAACCGTTGATCCTCTGGGACACAATTATGTGAAGGGTCAGTATTCCTATAATGCCGGCGGCTACATCTGGACCTGCTCCAGATGCGGAGGTTCATATGTGGAAAAGGCTCAGGAGCCGAGCAGCGAGAACTAGGCAGAGCTTTCCCCGGTTAGTTTTTCCTTGTGTTTCGGAATATGAAATGCTATAATCCTATGGATTGGGCCCCGGAAGCGGTAAATTACAGGTTCCGGGGCTCTGTATGACAGACCCTGAAGGGATGTCGGGATCTTAAATCTTGATAAGGGAGAATCGGCAATGTATAAGATCGTAAAAAAGAAATCTCTCAACCCTACAGTCACACTGATGGAAGTTGAGGCTCCGCTGGTAGCAAGAAAATGTGAGCCGGGGCAGTTTATAATCCTTCGCGCAAAGGAGGACAGTGAACGTATCCCTCTTACCATAGCAGGTTATGACCGGGAAGCCGGGACCATCACCATAATCTTTCAGATCGTCGGCGGAAGTACTGAAATACTGAATTCTCTGGAGGAGGGCGACGCCATTCAGGATTTTGTGGGCCCGCTGGGAAAGGCTACCGAGACGGACGGCCTTAAGAAGGTTGCTGTAGTAGGCGGCGGCGTGGGCTGTGCCATAGCATATCCCGTGGCAAAGAAGCTGCATGATACGGGCTGCGAGGTGCATTCCATCGTAGGCTTCAGAAATGAGGATCTTATCATTCTTAAAGAAGAGTTTGAAGCAGCCAGTGATAAGTATGTACTGATGACGGATGACGGTTCTGCAGGTGAGAAGGGACTGGTTACAGCTGCTCTGGAGCGTCTGATCGAATCAGGAGAGCAGTATGACGAGGTTATCGCCATAGGACCTCTTATCATGATGAAATTCGTTGTGGCTGTTACTAAGAAATATAACGTAAAGACTGTAGTCAGCATGAATCCCATCATGGTTGACGGTACCGGTATGTGCGGCGGATGCCGTCTTACAGTCGGAGGAACAACAAAGTTTGCCTGTGTGGACGGACCTGATTTTGACGGCTTTGAAGTGGATTTTGATGAGGCTATGGCAAGAGGCGCTACTTACCGTCCGTTTGAGCAGAAGGCCAGAGAAGAAGCCTGCAACCTGCTTAAGCATTGAGCCATGCACATTCGTATTTCATAGGTTCCGAAACGCCATCAGGCGTTTCGAGAACCGTACGCGCCCTGCTCCGAAGGAGCAGCCCGAGCGAAGCGAGGGTTTGTGAACGATTTCCTTAATCGTTCACAAAGGTATGCTTTGTGCAAGCTTGCTTGCACACAAAGCGTGGAATACGAATGTATACGGCGAAAGCCGTGCATCGACGGGAGCGGAGCGACCGGAGATGCGGCATGTATATACGAAAGCCGCGCTCATATATAATGACAATTCAGTTGGAGGATCACAGTAATGCCTAACATGTCCATGACAAAGAACCCCATGCCCGCGCAGGAGCCTGAGGTCAGAAATAAGAATTTTAATGAGGTTGCCCTCGGTTATACCGAGGAGCAGGCAATCGATGAGGCACAGCGCTGTCTCAATTGCAAGCATAAGCCGTGTGTAGGAGGATGTCCCGTTCAGATAGACATTCCCGCCTTTATAGCCGAAGTGGCAAAAGGAGAATTCGAAAAGGCTTATCAGATAATCACACGTTCCAGTTCACTGCCTGCTATCTGCGGCCGGGTATGTCCGCAGGAGAGCCAGTGCGAGCAGCGCTGTGTACGCGGAATCAAGGGAGAGCCGGTTGCCATCGGCCGTCTTGAGCGTTTTGTGGCTGACTGGCATATGGCAAACAGTACGGAAGCGCCCGAAAAGCCCGAGAGCAACGGTCATAAGGTTGCGGTTATCGGTTCAGGCCCCTCCGGACTTGCATGCGCCGGTGATCTTGCGAAGAAGGGATATGATGTAACGATCTATGAAGCGCTGCATCTGGCCGGCGGTGTGCTGGCTTACGGTATTCCGGAATTCCGTCTTCCCAAGGCCATCGTTCAGAAAGAGATCGACGGACTTAAGGCCCTCGGTGTAAAGATCGAAACAAATGTGGTCATAGGCAAGACCATTTCCATAGACGAGCTCTTTGATGAGTTTGGTTTTGAGTCGGTATTCATCGGCTCCGGCGCAGGTCTTCCGCGTTTCATGAATATCCCCGGAGAGAATCTTAACGGTGTGTATTCAGCAAACGAATTCCTGACACGTATCAATCTGATGAAGGCATATAAGGATGATTCCAAGACTCCCATCAGACATCCGAAGAGTACGGTAGTAGTCGGCGGAGGAAATGTGGCAATGGATGCCGCGCGTTCCGCAAAGCGTCTCGGTTCGGACGTAACCATAGTTTACCGTCGTACCAAGGCCGAGCTCCCGGCGCGTGCCGAGGAGGTTGAGCATGCGGAGGAAGAGGGCATCAAATTCGCTTTCCTGCATAATCCTGTTGAAGTTGAAGGTGAGGACGGCTGGGTAAAGGCTGTAAGATGCCAGGTGATGGAGCTTTCCGATCCCGATGAATCCGGACGCCGTAAGCCGGTACCGGTAGAAGGCAAGTTCATAACCGTTCCCTGCGACTGCATGATCATGTCCATCGGAACCTCTCCGAACCCGCTGATCAAGTCCACCACAGAGGGCCTTGAGACCCAGAAGTGGGGCGGCATCGTGGCGGATGAGGCTACAGGACTTACATCACGTAAGGGTGTATATGCCGGCGGTGATGCGGTTACGGGAGCAGCAACCGTGATCCTTGCCATGGGTGCGGGAAAAAATGCGGCTGCAGCAATTGATGCTTCCCTTATGGGTGAAAAGTAGGCCGGATGTTGAAGGTTACGGCAGTGGAAAGCCGGAACAAAATACAGATTTAACAGGAATACGGTATGGGTGAGATACAGGAATCGCAGAAAACAGCACAAAGCGTATTAAAGGCTTCCACGATAATGGCAATAGCCAATCTGCTGGCGAGTGTGCTGGGATTTGCGCGGAATATCATCATTTCCAGCCTTTACGGTATGGGTATGGAGAATGATGCATATATTTCCGCATTTACTATCCCGGACTTTATTTATACGATACTGGTAGGCGGTGCTTTAAGTACCGCCTTTATCCCTATATTCAGCGTTTATATCGCAACAGGTGAGAAGGAAAAGGGACTCAGGATGAGCAACACGGTCCTGAATCTTGTAGCCATACTTGCCATGGGCTTCTGCGTGCTGGGTGAGATATTCACACCCTGGCTGGTGAATACCTTCATGCAGTTTGAGGGTGAAGCCTTTGATCTGACGGTGAAGCTTACGCGGATCATGTTCTTCCAGTGCTTCTTCATGTGTCTTACAGGCGTCTGCATGGGTATCATGCAGTCTTATAAGAACTTTGTTCCGTCTGCTTTGGGATCCATATATTACAATGTGGCGATCGTTGTGTTAGGCGTTATCATGTCCCAGGCCCTGGGCCTCGGCATCGCCGGATTCTCCATCAGTGTTGTTATAGGAGCCGTTGCGAATCTGGCGGCGCATTTACGCCCCATGCGTAAGGTTGGCTATAAATACCAGCCTGTGATCGACATGAAGCAGGACGGTATCAGGAAATTCTTCCGCATGCTCGGACCGGTACTGCTGGGACTGTCGGTAAATCATATTAATCTTCTGGTGAACCAGTATTTTGCATCCGGACTGGGATCAAGTACCGTATCATCCATGAAGAATGCGCAGAGCATCAGCCAGTTGCCGGTGCTGATCTTCGGATCCACCATATCACTTTCCATCTTTCCGACCATGTCGGAGCATTTTGCAACAGGTAATATGGAGGAATACAGGAATGACTTTTCCATGTCCTTCAGGAATGTATTCTTCCTTACGGTTCCTGCCGCCCTGGGCATAGTTGCGCTTCGGACCCCGCTGATCCGGGCTATGTACCAGCAGGGCAAGTTCCGTCCCGAAGATATAGGGGCCATGGCGATGTTCATGCTTCTTTATTCCGTAGGTACCATCGGTTATTCCGAGCAGCTGGTACTTAACAGGGCATTTTATTCGGTGCGGGATACCAAGACACCCATGTTGATAAATGTGGTATGTCTTCTGCTGAATGTTGTTATGAGTATGGTTTTTGTCCGCATCTGGGACGCAAACGGACTTGCTCTTGCTTATTCGGGAGCGGGTATCGCCAGCATGGTACTGCTTTCGGTATTCCTTAAGAGAAAGGTGGGCAGCCTGAAGGGCCGTGAGATACTTATCTCGTCAGCCAAGACTCTGGCGGCCAGCGCGGGAATGTTTATTGTACTGATGCTCGGTGCGGATCTGCTGGAGATGTTCATGCCGCTGGAGCAGAAGCTTTTCCAGCTGCTGGAGGTAGGCATTCTCTTTGTAGTAGGCGTGGCGGTATTCTTTGTCATCGCAATACTTCTGAAGATGAAGGAAGTGGCTGCAGTGAAGAGCATCTTTATGCGTAAATTTAAGAAAAAGTAGAATATTGCACAGTAGTCGGGAACCGTCCTTAATTCAGAGGAAATACGGTTCCCGGTCGTGTATGGGGGTATCATATGCATAATTTATTATCACGACTTATCTTATACCACGGAATAGTGCGGGATCCGGTCCTGCACACCTTTGCAATGGCTTCCGGCATGGCGGGGATGAACCCGGGCTTCGCCCCTGAGGGTGATCCCAGGGTACTCCCTCTGGGTTTTCCGCCTGAAGCACAGGGAATTCCCTTTGGAAGGCCGCATGATTTCGGTCCGGGATGCTGCAGGATGCCTCCGGAAATGCTGTCCGACCGTGTGCATGATGCTGTCCGCCAGCTGCTGGAGACAGCTACATCCTATGCCTTTGACAAAAATCTCTGGAGGGATTATCTGACCTTTCTCCTGCTTACGGATGAGAATCCATTTTCACTCACGGCGGAGAAAAAGGGGATAGGCGACGGAAGCGTACGGCATTTTGCCTGCCGGGATATGGAGATATTCTGCAGGCTGTTTCTGTATGACTTTACCTCACTGGAGAAGCTGCTGGGGACTGACTGTTTTTCTGTAATAACCGATTACCGTGCGGTTCCGAAGCGCACCCAGAATTTCAATAAAAATGTCAGCCTCAGGGTACGCGAGGTGAGTGATGCCATTTCCGAAGTGATAGACAGGGAAATAACTGAGAATTCATCTGATGAGGCCTTTCACACGGCGGCCGAAAAGGTGCTGGATATCATTTCTGATTTTTATCTGCATTACGGCGTGGGGATGTTCGGACTTAACAGGGCATTTCGCATACAGGAGTATCCTGCATTTCCGGGACCGGAAGGGATGCCGGTGCGTGGACCGGAGAGCGCGATTCTCTCCGGACCGCGGATGTACGGCCCTGAGGGAGCCGCGGAAAGGATCGCCTTTACACCGATAAATAATACCGAAGAGGTCCGTCTTTCGGATCTTGTGGGATATGAACTGCAGAAGCAGAAGCTGAGAGATAATACGGAGGCCTTTCTCCGTGGCTGCAGGGCGAATAACTGCCTTCTTTACGGTGACGCGGGTACCGGAAAGTCCACAAGCATCAAGGCGCTTATCACGGAGTATTATGACCGTGGGCTCCGGATGATAGAGCTGTATAAGCATCAGATGCAGAGCCTTTCGGCGGTGATAGGAACCGTGAAGCACCGGAATTATAAGTTCATCATTTACATGGATGACCTTTCGTTTGAGGATTTTGAGGTTGAGTATAAGTATCTGAAGGCGGTCATTGAAGGCGGACTGGAGAGCCGCCCGGATAATGTGCTTATTTACGCCACATCAAACCGGCGTCATCTTATTAAGGAGACCTGGAATGATACTTCGGATGTGGATCTGGAGAAGCATCGCGGGGATACTCTTCAGGAGAAGCTTTCTCTGGTGGATCGTTTCGGTATCACGATCCCGTACATGAAGCCGAGTAAAAAGGAATATATGGAGATCGTCCGCCAGCTGGCAGGAAGGAATCCGGAGCTTAAGCTCAGTGAAGATGAGCTTCTGAAGGAGGCCCAGAAGTGGGAAATGTCCCATGGAGGCTTCTCGGGAAGAGTCGCGCAGCAGTTTGTGGATGATCTTGCAGGAAGGCTGGGATAGTTGCTTGAAGCTGTTAAATGACCATCTTCGTGAAACCTTCGGCTGCAAGGTCTATAAGATCGCGCTGAACGGCGGATTTACCTGTCCCAACAGGGACGGAAGCCTGGGAACCGGCGGATGCATATTTTGTTCTGAAGGCGGAAGCGGGGAATTTGCAGAGGATGCCGGTAAGAGCATTACGGAGCAGATCGAAGCCGGGAAAAAAAGAGTAGAAGGAAAGCTTAAAGAAGGTAAGTACATCGCGTATTTTCAGGCTTATACGAATACCTATGCACCCATCGGGCGCTTACGGGAGCTTTATACTGAAGCCATGAACCATCCGGACATAGCGGCGCTTTCGGTCGCCACCCGGCCGGATTGCATCTCGGAAGAGGTTTTGGATCTTCTGGAGGAAATGAACCGGATAAAGCCTGTATGGGTTGAACTTGGACTTCAGACCATACATCCGGCTTCCGCAGAGTATATCCGCAGAGGTTATGAGCTTCCGGTGTATGACCGGGCAGTGAAGGAGCTGAGACATAGAGGGATCGAGGTTATAGCCCACGTGATCCTGGGACTGCCGGGTGAGAGTACGGAAGACATGGTTGATACCGTGAGATATGTGTGCGGCAGCGGCGCGACAGGGATCAAGCTGCAGCTCCTTCATATACTGAAGGGTACCGATCTTGAAAAAGAGTACCGGAAGGGAAGGGTTTCCGTACTGTCGGAGGATGGGTATATCGATATCCTGAAGGAATGTGTCCGTGTGATCCCCGATGATGTTGTGATCCATCGCCTCACAGGTGACGGTGATAAAAGGCTGCTCATAGCTCCTCTCTGGAGCGGAGATAAAAAACATGTCTGGAACAGGATAAAAAAGGAAGTCCTGTGCTCCGGATGCGGAGCGTAGGGTGCTGAATAGTTACAGAGAATAAGATATAAAGGAGAACAGAAAATGCATTTGATGAAAGGATTGAAAAAAGGATTGAAAAAAGGTATTGCCGCACTGACTGTCACTGCAATGGCATTCGGTATGGCGGGCTGCGGAGGCGGAAAGGAAGATGCCACAGGTTCCTCCGGGTCAGGAAGCGGTCATGAGGACATTACCGGAAAGATCATGATCTATACTTCCATGTACAATGACATTATTGAGAATATGAAGACGGAGCTGAAGAAGGAATTCCCGAATCTGGATGTGGAATTCTTCCAGGGCGGTACCGGAACCCTGCAGTCCAAGGTCGCTGCAGAGAAGGATTCCGGGAAGCTGGGCTGCGATATCCTGATGGTCGCAGAACAGTCCTACGCACTGGAACTGAAGGACCAGGGAATGCTTCATCCCCACATTTTCCCGGAGGCGGACAAGCTGGCTTTCGAGTATGATAAGGAAGGCTACTGGTATCCGGTACGCGCGCTGAACATGGTTCTCGCATATAATCCGGAGAAGTATAAGGAAGATGAAGTTCCGCATTCCATGAAGGATTTTGCGGAGGATGAGAAGTATAAGGGGGAGCTCTCCATGAGTGATCCGCTCACCTCAGGCTCTTCCTACTGCTCCATGGTGGGACTTATGGATAAGTACGGAGACGGATACTTTACATCATTGGGAAAGCAGAATGTGACCATTGAATCCGGATCCAATGCAGTGGCCAAGCTGGAGACAGGTGAGTGCCGTGCGGCCATGATCCTGGAGGAGTCCATCCTGAAGAAGAGGGAAGAGGAGAATTCCTCTTTGACCGTGATCTATCCGGAGGACGGATCTGTTCCGATCCCGTCACCCATTATGATCATTGATGAGAAGTACAGTGCAAATAATAATATAAAGGCAGCCGAGGCAGTGCAGGAGTATTTCCTTTCGCCCGCCGGCCAGAAGCTGATCATTAAGGGCTGGATGTATGGTGTCCGTACGGATATGGAGGACCATCCCTATGACTCCAAGACTCTTGCGGAGATGCTGAAGAATACTATCCCCGTGGATTATGAAAAATGTTATAAGCAGCGTGATGAGATCCGGAAGAAATTCCAGGAGGCTGTTGCAAGATAAAATACCTCACCATTAGCAGCGGAGCATTCGCCAAATGGACATTCCGGCATGTCTGCCTGGTTCATTGCCCGCGGCAATAAATCATAACAATTCAGCACTCCGGGGGAAGCTGTAGAAGGAGAAAGGAAGAGGAACAGTGGATACGAAGAAAGAGAAAGGCGGAAGGCGGCGTTTCCGCTTTGATATCAAATGGATGTTCATTTTAGTGATACTGGCTTTTCTGCTGGTATTTCTGGTGCTTCCGCTGCTCTATCTGCTGTTCCGTGCTTTCTTTATCAACGGTTCCTTTACCTTCGATGGAGTGAAGCGGATATACAGCTATTTCCTGAACTGGGACTGTCTGAAGAATACGCTTATCACGTCGTCACTTTCCATGGTGTTCGGCGTGCTGATCGCTTTTCCGCTGGCATGGCTGGTGACCCGGACCAATCTCTTTGGTAAAGGCCTGTTCCGTTCAATCTGCCTTATGACCTATATGGTTCCGCCCTATGTGGGGGCCATGGCATGGATGCGGCTTCTGAATCCGAAGGTGGGTACCCTGAATCAGGTGCTGCAGGATATCTTCGGTCTGTCAGAAGCCCCCTTTAATATCTATACGGTTGGCGGAATGGTTTGGGTGCTTACCACATTTTACTATCCCTTTGCCTTTATTACTATCTGCCGTGCGCTGGAGCATATGGACCCTTCACTTGAGGAGGCGTCAAGGATCTCCGGGGCATCACCGCTGAAGACCCTCTTTACCGTGACGATCCCCATGGTGCTGCCGGCCATCGGGGCTTCAGCCATTATGGTCTTTATAGCTGCGGCTTCCTGTTATGGTATTCCCTCCATTATCGGCGCACCGGGGAAGATCTATACCGTTACAACGCGGATCGCGGAGTATGTCGCCACGGGAACCGAAGACGGACTTAGGGATGCAACGGTGCTCTCTGTCTTTCTGATGGTGCTTTCCATGATCCTGCTTTTTATCTCGAATTACGTGATCGGACGGAAGGATCGCATAACCATTTCCGGAAAGTCTGTCCGGCCGAACATCGTGGACCTTCGGGGCTGGCGGATCCCGCTCACGATCCTGGTGGGACTGTTCTCCGTTATTGTGGTGGTGATCCCGATCCTTTCCGTTGTTTTCACCTCCTTTACCCTGAATATGGGGAAGTCTGTCTTCGCAGAAGGAAACGCGACCATGAAATTCTGGGGAAATGTCTTCTCCAGGTCGGACATCCTGAAATCCGCTCTGAACAGTCTGATCGCAGCAACGGTTGCTGCGACACTGAGCATGATCATCTGCCTGTTCATGGGCTATCTGCTGAAGCGGACGGAAATGAAGGGCAGAAGGATTCCGGATTTCCTGATCGCCGTCGGTTCCGGAACCCCGAGTGTGGTCATCGGTCTTGCGCTGATCATGACCATGTCCGGCCGCTTCGGGATCAATATCTACAATACTCTGATGATCATGATCGTTGCCTATATGGTCAAGTATATGGCCATGGGTATGAGGACGGTGGTCTCGGGTTTCTCGCAGATCAGCATGTCCCTGGAGGAAGCTGCGGCGGTGTCCGGCGCCGGCTGGTTCCGGAGAATGAAGGATGTGGTATTCCCCATGCTCCTCCCCTCCATTGTAGCAGGCTGGTTCCTGATCTTTATGCCCTCCTTTTACGAGCTGACCATGTCCAACCTGTTGTACAGTGAGAAGAGCCAGACTCTGGGCGTGGAGCTTTACCTCTATCAGGTGAACAGCAGCCAGCAGACCGCGTCGGCCCTGGCATGCTGTATCCTGCTGCTGGTCCTGGTCATGAATATAGTGATGCGGAAGGTGACTAAAGGGAAATTCTCGATCTGAAAGGAGAAATGATATGTCGGAAATTAAGATCGAACATATAAGGAAGTGTTTCGGTAAGGTAGAAGTACTGAAGGATTTCACAGAGACCTTTACAGACGGAGAATTCGTTACACTGCTGGGACCCTCCGGCTGCGGAAAGACCACCATGCTCCGAATGATCGCGGGATTTGAGAGACCTACCTCCGGTGAGATCCTGATCGACGGGGATGCAGTCAGCTCGGATACGGTCTTTGTTCCGCCGGAAGAGCGGGGCCTGGGAATGGTATTTCAGTCCTACGCTGTATGGCCCCATATGAATGTTTATAAAAATGTGGCATATCCGCTGAAGATCAGGAAGATGACGAAGGACGAGATCCGTGAGAAGGTGATGCGTGTCCTTGAGATCGTGAATATGCAGGAACTGGCGGAACGCATGCCGGAAGAACTGTCCGGCGGACAGCAGCAGCGTGTGGCTCTGGCCCGTGCGTTGGTGGCGGAGCCAAAGGTGCTGCTTCTGGATGAGCCTCTTTCGAATCTGGATGCGAAGCTGAGGACCACCATGCGCCGGGAGATCAAGGAGCTGCAGAAGCGCCTTGGTATCAGTATCATATATGTGACACACGATCAGAGCGAGGCACTGACCATGTCTGACAGAGTAGTGGTTTTGAATGATGGAGTGATCCAGCAGGCAGGTACGCCCATGGAGATCTTCCATCATCCCGCAAATTCATTTGTAGAAAGCTTTGTGGCTGAGGTGATCCGGGAGCAGATGGCGGATTATTCTTCCATCAGCGATCCGGCCCCGGAGAAGGTGTAGCCGATACCTTCGATGGGAAAACGGATTCAAAAGATTAAGCCCGGGAAATGTGGGAAGATGGGTTATCATCAGACCGGCAAAGCCGGAAAGGTCAATGACAGGAGACGGATATGACAAAAAAGGAAAGGGTACGCCTGGTAACGGAGGCGCTGAATCGTGAATACGGTACGGAGATGATGACGTATCTTCATTATGAAACTCCGTGGCAGCTGCTTTTTGCCACCATTCTTTCCGCCCAATGCACCGATGCAAGGGTGAATATGGTGACAGAGGATCTGTACCGGAAGTACCGGAGCATAGAGGACTTTGCAAATGCGGAGCTTTCGGAGCTTGAGAAGGATATCTATTCTACGGGCTTTTATAAGAACAAGGCAAAGAATATTAAGGCATGTGCAGCGGCGCTGCTGGAGAGGCATGGCGGCGAGGTTCCCCGTGATATCGAAGAGCTTACAGCCCTTCCGGGTGTGGGAAGGAAAACTGCAAATGTGGTACGCGGAAACTGCTTCAATGATCCGTCAATAGTTGTGGATACCCATGTAAAAAGGGTTTCGAAGCTGCTGGGGCTTACAAAGGAAACGGATCCGGTGAAGGTGGAATTTGATCTTATGAAGATCCTTCCAAAGGAGCAGTGGATATTATATAATGTCCAGGTGATAGCCGTCGGCAGGACCTGGTGCATATCCGGAAGACCGAAATGCGGGGAGTGCATACTGAAAGACTGCTGCGCGAGTGCGGAAAAGAATAAAAAAGTTGACATTCAACGGATTAACGTGTAGAACAATAGACAGGTATAGATTCCGAAATGCCATCAGGCATTTCGTTCATAAAGGAAAAAAAATTCCGGAAAGGGTTTCCGGATCCACAGAAAGGAAATAAAATGGTAGATTTCAGCAAGAAAAGGAAAAAGAGTACCCGTATAATCGCTGTAGTCATCGCCGGGCTGCTTGTGCTCGGGATGGTAATAGGTCTTCTTGTGTCAATCTGAGATATACTGACGCAGTGTTGTTTTGAAAGAAAGAAGGAAGAATATGAGGAGCATTAGGAGAAAGCCGCTTGCGGCTGCTATCCTGGTAATGGCTTTTCTGCTTGCTTTCTTCATGGTTTTTACCGCAAAGGCAGAACCGGATAAGGAAGTAATACATGAAAAGATCTCCATCGACGGCATTGCCATGGGCGGACTCACCGAGGAGCAGGCCCGGGCAAAGCTTGAGCAAAGGGAAGGCCAGGTAAGAGAGCTCTCGGTCACAATGACCAGCAGCTATGGGGATGTGAAAACAACCCTGGGTGAGCTGGGTTATTTTTGTGATTTCGACTCGGCAGTCCGGGAAGCCGTAGGTTTCGGAAATACCGGTAATATTCTGAAGCGTTATAAGGAGACACATCAGGATGATGCCGGAGAGGCCATAGAGCTTCAAAGAAGCATAAGCCGTACGCAGATAGAAGAAATAGTTGAAAGTGAACTGGGACAGGTTCTTGAGGGATCCTCCAGCGTACAGCTGATCAAAAAGAGCAAAACGGAAGTTTCCGTTGTTCCGGAAAGCCAGGGCGTGCGTCTGGATGCGCTTGCAACTGAAGCTGCGATCAAAATGATCCTTAACAATGACTGGGATCATGAACCGATCCAGGTACCGCTTTCCATAGTTGATGATTCTGATGATGAAAAAACGAAGAGCCTGAGCTATATCACGGATCTGCTCGGTACATTTACGACGGAATTCAGCAGATACGCCGAAGGCAGAAATCAGAATATCGCTAGGGCGGCGGAGCTGATGAACGGAAAGATCGTATATCCCGGCGATAAGGTTTCAACATATTATACTATCGATCCCATCACTGCCTACAACGGCTATGCCATGGCAGGGGTATTTGTAAATAACGAGGTCGTACAGGGTATCGGCGGCGGCGTATGCCAGATGTCCACTACTCTTTATAATGCCCTGCTCAAGGCGGAGGTTGAGATCGTCAGACGTGATTATCACGGCCTTCCGGTGTCATATGTGCCGCTTTCTTATGATGCCACCATGGCAGGCGGTTATCTTGATCTGATCTTCAGGAATAATCTGGAATATCCTATCTACATCGAATGTGACTGTAACGTAAATGAGGGCTATATAACCTGTAACGTTTACGGGCATGAATACCGTGATCCGAACAGGACCCTGAAATTTGAGAATAAGATCATCGAGAAGATCGACATTCCCGAGGAAGAGGTTGTGGAGGAGGATCCGGATATGGAGCCGGGTACCGAGGAGGTAGTATCCAAGGGATCGGTGGGTTATAAGACGGAGCTGTGGAAATACGTTTATATTAACGGTGTTCTTGAGGAAGAAGTGCTGATCAATACAAGTAAATACAGCGCAACTCCGAGAAAGATCAAAAAAGGTCCGGAGGGGCCGTCTACTGAAGAAACCGAGGAAACTGAGGAGACGGAGGACACCGAGGATACGGAGGAGACAGAGGAG
>ONWK01000170.1 GCA_900321505.1 uncultured Eubacteriales bacterium | reverse complement strand
ATATACTCCATATGCAACCCCCTCGTAAAAATATGCACTACCCCGTTAACAGTGTCCGTAAATCATTCGTCGCGAGGCCATAGCTATATTTTACCACAGCCCCGTCTTATTCCCAATATTTTTCTGAATAAATTCTTTGTAACTGTTCAGCACTCTACGACTCCGGATGCTTCGCGTACCGGGATCCCGTTTACTGTCAGGTCGTCGGTGAGTTCGATCACAAGACATTTTCTGCCGTCTATCACACGCATATCTATAAGATCCGTATGCTTGCTGTTTATCCTGAGTACCATATCCTTTGTCTTCACCTCAAAATTCCTTGCCGGTACCACGTTGTCGGCAAAGAGCTTTTCTTCTACCTTTATCACCGGTGCAGATGGTTCTTCACGGAAAGGCACCTCATCATCACTGACAGCCGTTTCTTCCTTTTGTTTCTTCTGAAGCTTCACCGGATCAAACTGTTCATCAAATTTCCGGCTGAAGCTCTGCATCTTCTCCTCGGAAACACCGCTGTTTTCAAAGACACTCCTTACAGTATCCTTGTCCAGAAATACCGTTTCGCCGTCAGCTTCACTTTTCTTTGATCTCACCGCTTCACTGAGATTCTCCTGAACCGAAAGAACCGTTTCAAAACCGGAGTCTTCTCCGAGCACATCCGCCACAAATTCCGTAAATCCTTCCTTTTGTTGTCTGGCCGGAAGGGTAGCCGATACGCCAAGGACATTCTTCAGAAAAAGGTCCTGAAGATGGTCCGTCTGTTTACTGGAATACAGTATCGCTCCGTCATCCGTACTCCTCCCGTTAAATGCAGGATAGAGAAATCCTGTTTCCGGAAGCTCCACTGCAAAAATCTGTCTCAGTGTATGTATCTCTCCCAGGTCATCATCAAATCCAAGGCCGGGCTTTGTAAGCTTCATGGGACATATGCTGCAGAGTATGTAGCTGAACACCTCATCCGAGGCATCATCCATCTCTATTCCGTCCGTTGTCACACCGGGTACATCATAGGTCTGGAAGATCATCAGGATCAGGTAGTTTCCTGCGAACTTATAGTTCCCGATAACGCAGTCATAGAACCTTTCAAGAATACCGTCATCATTAAGCTCAGATCTTCTGATCTCTTCCAGAAGACTCTTTCCGGTTTCCGGCTCCTGCCCGTACTGATCCGTAAATCCCATATCATGCAGATTCTTACCGGGAGTACCCGAAAGCGTTTTCCTGAAGATTTCAAGATACTTATACATTTCCTCTTCCGGAAGATTTAAGAAAGACTCCCGGAAGATCTTAACCTTCTCCTTATCGCCATTTACATAGCAGCCTGCAAGCTTAAGAATACTGCAGTCCTGTACCGTGTCATAAAGCGCCTTTATTTCATTGATCTCTTTTCTGTTCATACGAGTAAATTTCCTTTATCTTTACTTCAGTTCTTCCTCCGTTCATGTTACAGCCAATCCACCTTCCCGGAATCAACATTATACACTGCACCGATAATATCAAGTTCATCCGACTGTATCTCAGGGTGCTCAGAGAACGCCTGCCTGATAGCGTTTACCCCATGTCTCACATTTAACGCAGTCGCCTTATAGTCATCTGTTTCATCACCAACGGCTTCATTATTCATCTCATCACCCCTTTTTCTGATAATAGTACCAAGTTACATGGCGATTTCCCCCTCCTCTTTGAAGTACTTCAATTTTACTTCGATACCACTTCAAATTCAACTTCAATATCACTTCAACGCCAACTTCAAGGCCACTTCAAGAAAAAAAGGACAAATGCCGATTGGGGACGGTTCTCGTTAAACAAGAACCGTCCCCAACCGACGAATCAATTAACAGAAATCACTGCCACAGCACAGGGCATGCGGCCGTCCACCACATGATACTCCACATTCTCATACCCCATATCCTTGAAGAACTGTTTATAGGATTCCAGATCGAAGTCCCTCTCAAAATGCAGACCGCACTTTTCCAGAACTTTCACCATAAGACCTGCACTTTTCTTTGCCATATTGATGTAAGTCGGGATAATGATCTTCCCATCCGGCCGGACCAGGCGTTTCAGTTCTGCCAGTGCTCCGGCGGGATCCGGAAGGAGATGGATCACATTTCCGGCCACCACCTTGTCGAAACGACTGTCCTTACACCTGATATGCATGATATCCGCCTTACGGACGCGGACATTATCATACTTCTGCAGTTTCTTTGCCGCCTGCTTCAGCATCCCCTGCGAAAAGTCCGTAGCAATAAGCCGGCGGCAGTTTGGTGCGATATCTACGCTGATCGCCCCCGTACCACAGGCACATTCCAGTACAGTATCCGATGGAGCCATGAGGCTGCCGACATATCGTCCCGTGCCGCGAAACACCTTGCGATTATACATAGTTTCAAAAAAATCATACAGTGACGAGATCTTATCCCAGTACATTGAATAATCCTCCTTATTGCAAATATCATATGTTTCTTCATTCATATGTTCATTTGTTCATATGTTATCAGAAGGATTTCATTTTGTCAACTGTTAATTGCCATACCGCCGGTAAAAGCGAAAACGCCCATGCCATACAATTGGGATTAACCGTTTCAGGACTTGTATTGTCATTATTTCGGCACACCTCAAATGATCCACCGCATTGCTTCGGCTGCCGGGATAGAGGGTATTACAATCCGTCAGAAAAGGGATCCCCCCAAGTTTACGGATCACATCCACAACAGCATGGACATAATTGGGACGTATATAGGCGCAGTTGCCCAATTCTCCAAAGTGCATCTTGACCGCAGTAAACTTACCCTTAAAATCTATGTCCCCGATACCCGCTGCACGGATCAGTTTCTGCAGCTTTGCACACTGGCTGACACCGATCCTTGTCCTGAAATCCGTAAAATAAACCTGCGCCTTATGTTCCATATCTGTTCCTCCCAGATCGTTTTTAACCTATCGTAAAAAAAAGCACCTTCTAAATTTGATACTTTAGAAAGTGCCCTCAGCAACCCTCTTTTATTGATGGAATTTTATAAGGTTCCTGTTGAAATCATATAACAACAGCCTTCATAAATCCATAAGAAAAGCGAAGAATCCTGATTTCCTTATCATTCATTTCCTGCATGACAGCAAGCTCTTTTTTCAGTTCCTGAAGTAGAAAAAGAATGGAAATTTCATGAAGAATGGAAAATAATACTTTTCTTTTTCCTACCCTTGTGATATAACGTCATAGTATGTTTTATCATGGAAAAGAGGACGTAATAATGAAGAAAAAAATGTTCGGTGCATTTCTGACCGGTACATTATGCCTTTCCATGCTTGCCGGCTGCGGAAGCAAGGCTGATGAAAATCCGGTTGAAGCAATGAAGGAGCGTTTTTCGCTCTATGTGGATCTTGGAGATTACAAGGGAATACAGTATACCCCGACAGAGACGCCTGTAACTGAATCAGATGTGGAGTCACAGATTTCAAGCTGGCTGATGAACTACAGCGAAGAGATTCATGAAACAACGGGTATGGCTGTGGCCGGGGACAAGGTTGGTATCGATTATGTCGGAACCATAGACGGTGTGGCATTCGATGGCGGCGATACCAAGGGCGCAGGAACAGAGATAACTCTTGGCTCCAGCGGATATGTCGATAATTTTGATGATCAGATAGTAGGTCATACCCCCGGTGAAACCTTCGATGTAAAAGTAACATTTCCGGAAGACTACGGTAAAGAAGAGCTGAACGGTAAGGCTGCGGTATTTAAGACTACCCTTAATTATATCGTAAAAACAAAATATGCCGAGCTGACAGATGAGTTCGTGGCCGAGAAGACCGATTATGATACGGTGGAGGCATACCGTCAGCATATTGAGGCTGATATGGTAAAAAAGCAGGCTGAGGAGGATATGGAAACCGATAAGGAAGCCATGATCCAGCAGGTGATCGATACCTCAGCGGTAAAGCAGTATCCCGAGAAAGAAATGAAGGACCGTATTGCCAACCGGACCAAGCAGCTTGAAGCGACGGCAAATTCCTACAACATTCCGCTTGAGCAGTACATAATGATCTACGGATACACCGCCGAGAGCTTCCAGGAGGAAATAAAGACTTCAACAGAATCTTATATTAAGCGGAAAATGGTTGTCGCAAGCATAGCTGCAAAGGAAGGTATTGAAGTATCCAAGGCTGAAGCGGATGCAAAGATTCAGGAGATCCTCAAGGCTTCAGGTATCACTGATGTGAATACACTGAACAGTGCCTATGGTTATACAAATGAGGATTACTACTACATAGTCCTTGAGACCAAGGTTATGGATTTCATATACAGCAACGCTGTAGCAAAAAGCGGATCCGATACCACAGAGGCCGGATCAGCCGAAGATACAACAACCGAAGGCACATCAGGCGAAGCAGCCTCAACAGAAGCTTCATCTGCGGAAGAGTAAAATAAACTGTTGACAAGCGGCATACAAGATGATATTATCTTTTAGCGGCGTTTCCAAAAGGAGACGCCCCAATAAGCAGCTGTGGCGGAATTGGCATACGCGCATGATTCAGGTTCATGTCCACATTACGTGGGTTCGGGTTCAAGTCCCGTCAGCTGCACT
>ONWK01000365.1 GCA_900321505.1 uncultured Eubacteriales bacterium | reverse complement strand
ATCATGGCGCACCGTTACTCATTTATCGCACTGATCATTACCGGTACTGCCATCAGCCTTATGGTCGAGCTTGAGATCAGCCTTTATATCCGTGAAAGCATACGTGCCGAAAAACAGAAAAAAGAGATCGAGGCCCTGAACGCCTCGCAGAATCAGTTTTTCTCCAGCATGAGCCACGAGATAAGGACACCCATCAATACCATCATCGGTCTTAATGAAATGATCCTCAGGGAAGACATTTCCGAAGAGGTGGCCGAAGATGCGGCAAATATACGCTCCGCCAGCAAAATGCTCCTGAGCCTGATAAATGACATACTGGATATGTCCAAATTCGAATCCGGACGCATGCAGCTCTCTGCCGCTCCCTACAAGCTCGGTGAAATGCTTTCCGATCTGGTAGGCATGTTCTGGCTCCGTGCCAGTGAAAAGGGTCTGGATTTCCATATAAATGTGGCGCCGGACATTCCGGCCGAACTGATCGGTGACGATGTACGTATAAGACAGATTCTTATAAATGTGCTTAACAACGCGATAAAATACACAAAGGAAGGTTCAGTAACCCTCTCCGTCCAATGTACCAAGGCAGAAAAAAAGAATGTGACTCTGGTCTTCAGCGTCACCGATACCGGCATGGGAATAAAGAAAGAGGATATCCCCTATCTCTTCACGGCCTTTAAGCGTGTGGATGAAGACAGCAACCGCCACATTGAGGGTACCGGACTGGGGCTTGCCATAGTAAAGAATTTTGTGGAGCTGATGGGCGGTACCGTCAGCGTGAACAGTATATATACGGAAGGCTCGACATTTATCATCGAAATCCCCCAGGAGCTGGCGGGCGAAAAGCTGATAGGTGAGACCAATCTTGAAAGGAAGAGGGTTCTGGTCTCCGGATATAAGCAGAAATTCGAGGCTCCCGAAGCACGGATCCTGGTAGTGGATGACAACACCTCCAACCTCATGGTTGTATCCAAGCTCCTGAGGGAGACCAGGATCAGGATAGACACGGCAACGGGCGGTGCGGAAGCGCTTAAAAAGACCATCGATACCGAATATAACCTGATCTTCATGGATCATCTCATGCCGGAAATGGACGGTATCGAGGCCCATCGCAGGATACGTACCCAGACCGGAGGAAAGAATAAGGACACCAAGGTGGTCATACTTACCGCAAATGCAGACGAGGAGAGCCGGGCCCTCTATGCGAAGGAGGGCTTTGACGGATATCTTACCAAGCCTGTGAGCGGCGACCAGCTGGAGAAGGAGGTCATGCGCCATCTCCCCTCCAGTCTCATATATGTTACAGGCGACAACCGTGCCATTCTCGAAGAGACCGTATCCTGGATGCACAGCAGCCGCAGCAGAAAACAGATAGCCATTACCACCGAAAGTGTGGCGGATATCCCGCAGCCCCTGGCGCAGAAATACAATATTGATATACTTCCCCACAAGGTCATTACTGAACAAGGTATATTTAAGGACGGTCTGGATATCGATACCAGAGGCGTGCTTCAGTACATGGAAAACCCTGCAAGCAGGCTGGAACCCCACGCTCCGGATGTAAAGGAACATGAAGCCTTCTTCGCCCGGAATCTGACCACGGCAAATGATATCATCCATATCTGCATCTCCGGAAGGGTCGAGCAGAGCGGATATCCCATGGCCTCCGAGGCCGCAGGAGCTTTTGAAAATGTTACTGTCTTTGATTCGGGCCACCTTTCCAGCGGACAGGGACTTCTGGCCCTTATAGCCGCCAGGGCCGCAGAGGACGGGAAAAGAAAAGACGAGATACTTGAGCTTCTTGAAAATGAAAAGAAGAATATCAGCACCAGCTTTATCGTGGATAACCTGGATTTCCTGTCGCGTACCGGACAGGTAGGCCCGCGTGTGGCCAATTTCACAAAAGCCCTGATGCTGCACCCCGTGATCGCAATGAAGCGCGGCAGGATGAGAATAAGTAAGGTTACAATAGGCTCCAGACAGGATGCCTGGAGAAAATACATACGTTCAGTCCTGCGTAATCCCTCGAAGATCGATAACAGCATACTCTTCATCACCAGTTCGGGGCTTTCCAAAAAGGACAACGATTTTATCAGGGACGAGGTGGAAAAAAGGATGCACTTTGAGGAGATCCATTATATGCAGGCTTCTCCTGCAATAGCCACAAACTGCGGACCCGGCTGTTTCGGCCTCCTGTTCCGGAAGCTTGGTAATACTGCCGAGTATTAAAGGCAGCGGATCCAATATCACATATCCAAAAGATGACAAAGGGGACAGATCCACTTTCAATCAGTGGACCTGTCCCCTTACATTATCTTACCTTATTTTACTCCGTTGCCTTCTTCAACCCCTCTGCAACCATATGGCAGGCTACCATGAGAAGGATCATAATGATCGCAGGCGGTATCAGCTTGTACGGATGCAGCAGTGCATTGTTGAAGCCGTCCGAAAGAAGTGTTCCCAGCGAACAGGTTCCGGGAGGCATTCCCAGACCAACAAAGCTGAGGAAGGCTTCGAGGAATACTGCGGCCGGTATGCTGAGCATTATCTGCGTCACAAGCTTTCCTACTATATTCGGAACGATGTCACGGAAGATTATATGGAAATGCCCTGCCCCCATGGTACGAGCAGCCTGAATATATTCCAGTTCCTTCACCTTCATAACCTCAGCTCTTGATATAAGGCTCATTTCGATCCAGCCCGAAAGCATAAGGGCCACAATGATGGATCCCATTCCGGGCTTCAGCACCATCATCAGAAGCGTAACCACAACAAGGGTGGGGATACTTCCCAGCACATCCACCGCACGCTGCATCAGTATATCCGTCATTCCGCCGAAATATCCCGATATTACGCCGTAATTCATACCTATGACCAGATTCACCACGGTCGCGATCAACGCGATCAGAAGTGATATCTGAAGTCCTTTAAAGCATCTTGAGAAAAGGTCGCGTCCCAGGCTGTCCGTTCCGAAAAGATATGTGTCTGTTATCCCTTTCTCCTCATACCTGTTTACCTCAACCGTTCCGCTGGTCTTCGGAAGCGTCTCTGATCCGTCCATTATACCGGGGATCTTCGGTGCCAGATTAACTCTGTCAAGATTCTGCTCATTGTAATCATGGCTTGAAACAAGAGGCACTATGATACTCATCAATATGAGCACCGCCAGGATCACAACTCCGGCAACTGCAGATTTCTGCGCCATAAAACGCTTCAGAGTCTCGTGACGTACACCGGTAGCGGCCTCTGCAGCCGTATTGTCCTTTTCAATAACGGGAGCAAGGACGAAATCTTCCTTTTCAGGAGTATATGCTTTAGCTTCAGTCATGCTCTTATCCTCCTTATTCCGGTTTTCCGCCAAGCCGTACTCTGGGATCTATCACACAGTACAGCACATCAAGTATCAGCATCACAACTATATAGAGAGCGGAATAGACAAAGCTCAGAGCTATGATCACACTGTAATCATTTGAGTTGATGGCATTTGTCAGAAGCTCGCCCACACCGGGGATCGAGAACATCTGCTCTATCACAAGGGAGCCTGTGAGCAGTCCGACAAGGATACTCGCCATGACGGTAATTACCGGCATCAGTGAATTCCTCAGGATGTATTTCAGTATTATGACGCTGTTGCTCATACCCTGACACCTGGCAAGCAGCACATAATCCGATTTGAGCACATCACTTCCTTCTGCTTTGGCGAAACGCGCCACCACTGCCATTACCGCAAGGCTCATGGCCATCACCGGCATAACCGATGATGAAACAGGATTTCTGAAATCATACAGAAGCGGAAAAATCTCTCCCTTATAGCCAAGGAAATATGAGAAGAACATGGCAAAAAGGTATGAAGGGATAGCTATTCCCAGCAGTGTCAGAAGATGATAGAAGAAATTCAGCACCCTGTTTTTAAAGAATGCCGTAAGAAAGCCCAGCAAAAGACCGGCCAGCGTACCGAATATCATGCTGAAAAAACCAATACGTATGGTTATGGGAAAACGATCCGCCAGCAGCGTTGTGATCGGTGTATTCGGAGAAAGCGCATAGCTTACTCCCAAATCCCCCTTCAGCATATTTCCTACATACCTGAAAAACTGTATGATAACCGGCTGGTCAAGCCCGTATTTTTCCTTCAGTACCTGTATCTGATCTGCCGAAAGCTTTTGATCGTTGAAGGGTGAGCCCGGCATTAACTGCAGCAGCAGGAAAAGCACCAGCAGTATCACAAACAGGGTGACAATAGAGATGATGACTCGTTTGATAAGATATCTCGCCACTATCTCACCTCCTTACTCAGGCCTGTTACGACCACAACTGCTCCGGTAGGATACAACTGCATGCCAGTAACACCATCTGCAATAAGGAATGCCGAATTGGTGGAGAAAAGAGGTAAGCAGACTACATCCTCGCACAGCATATCTTCAAGCTTATGAAGCATCTCATTTCTTTTGGCAGTATCTGTCTCTGTTCCCGTCTCACTGAACAATTTATCAAAATCCGGGTTGTCATATCCCACCGGACACGCGCTGCTCACATAAAGCATATAAAATGCCGTCGGATCGGCATAATCCGCCACCCACCCGTAAAGAAGCATCTCATATTCCCCCGCACCCTTTGCTCTGGTGTATTCCTTGGCGGATACAGGCTTCAGATTCACTGTAAGACCCGGCAGATTATTGATCATCTGGTTTGAGAAAACCTCAGCAACCGACTGCATGCTCGAATAGAACATCATCTCCAGTGTGATGCTTTCTACACCCAGCTCCTCCAGTCCCTTATTCCAGTATTCCCTTGCCTTGTCAGGATCATAACCGAGATACTCATCATACATGTCATCATCTCCGGCAAAATCCTCTCCATCCGTATCCAAATAAAAATTGGGCGGGTTTATCCTTGTAAGCGCGGAATAGCCTGTACGGAGAACATTCTTAACAACACTCTCCCGGTCAAGGCTCTTTGACAGCGCTCTCCTGATATTCACGTTTCCCAGAGCTTCATTATTCCTGAGATCCAGGTCCAGGAAAAATGTTCCTGCCGTGTCGAACACCTGAAGATGCGGGTCATCCACGGCAAGCTCTGCCAGTTCTCCGCTGACATTTACAATATCCATGCTGCCTGCCTGATAGCACATCATCGCCTGCTGCATATTTGCGACCACCTGAAGATTAAGTCCTTCAATCGCAACAGAATCCGCATTGTAATAATTCGGATTCTTCACAAAATGGATCTGGGCAGCAAGCGGTTCATACCTGTCCAGAATATAAGGTCCGCAGCAAAGCACCGTATCAGGACTGGTAGCAAAGGAATCTCCGCAGGAATTCCGGAACGCCCTGCTGCACGGAGCAAGCGGACACTGGGTGGTAAGCGAATCGAAATAAGGACATGGCGATTCAAGCTCAACTATAAATGTTCTGTTGTCAGGTGCGGAAACTCCCAGTTCACTCACCGGAAGCTCTCCTGCATTTATTTCGTCTGCATTTTTCACTTCACAGCAATCGGTTATATAATAAACCGAACCGCTCCCGGTAGTCGGATCTGCAAGTCTCTGAAAGCCATAAACAAAATCTTCTGCTGTAAGAGGCGTACCGTCACTCCATTTAAGTCCTTCCCTGAGATGATAGGTATATGTACACCCGTCCTCCGATACTTCACGGCTTTCCGCAAGACCCGGGCAAAGCTCTCTGTCTGTATTGTACGTATACAGTGTTCCGGTAAAATAAGAGATCACTTCCGCAGAAAGAGTGTCGCCGCAGAGCTGAGGATCTATGGTTTCCGGCGATCCGTTGAGAACCTTGTTCAGCTCAGCGGAATACTCCTTATTCCCACCTTTACCGCAGCCTGTAAAACCTCCTGTTATAAGAAGCAGGCACAGAAGAATCAGCTTTTTACCCAGCTTATTTTTCATCTTTGCCTCCTCTCCACATCAAAAGCTCCGCATCAGTACATCTCACCTCATGTGTAGGTGAGATGCTGTGAATGGTCCCAAGGCCGTAATCTATCCCGGAAGTACCGTAATCATAAAGGCTCTTTTCCCTCTGAACCAGAGGATTCATCCTGGGTATGGCCGAAAGAAGGCTTTTTGTGTATGGGTGTACAGGATCGTTAAATATCTCCTCCGATGTTCCCACCTCAAGAAGATATCCGAGATGCAGCACCCCTATCCTGTCAGACAGGAAGCGCACCATGGACAGATCATGGGAAATGAAGAGAAATGATGTACCCATCTCCTTCTTTATGTCCCTCAGCATATTTACGATCTGGGCCTGTACGGAAGCGTCCAGTGCCGCAATGCATTCGTCGGCTATTATAAGTCTCGGATTAACCACAAGAGCCCTGGCGATGCCTATTCTCTGCCTCTGACCGCCGGAGAAATTCCTGGGATAACGGTTACTGTAGGCAACAGGGATGCGTACCTTCTCCATCATCTCTCCGACTATCTTCTCCTGCTCCTCCCTTGTTTTTCCGATGCCCTGGATCACCAGCGCCTCCCTTATTATCTCTCCCACCTTCTTCTTAGGGTTCAGTGATGACATGGGATCCTGAAAGATCATCTGAATATCCTTCAGCTTCTTCCTGTATTCCTTTCTGTTCCTGATCCCTGTAAGCTCCTCTCCGTCAAATGTAATACTTCCGGAGGTCGCCTTGTTCAGGCCTATAATGCATTTCCCGATGGTGGATTTGCCGCTTCCCGATTCTCCTACCAGCCCGAAGGTCTCGCCTTCATGGATAGTGAAGCTGATATGCTCGGACGCATGGATACGCTTTCCCGCGGTGTCGAAATACATGCAGAGATCACGGACGTTAAGTAATTCCTTCTTACTTATCGACATAGTCAAATCCCTCCTCTTCCATACGTCTGATCCTCTCCTTCAGGCTTTCAGGCATTTCCACCCTGGGAGCACGTTCATCAGCCAGCCATGAATATACATAATGCGTTGAGCTCAGCTGGAATTTAGGCGGTTCCGCCTTAAAATCAACTGCCAGCGCATAGGGATTTCTGGGTGCGAATGCGTCGCCCACTATCTCCTCCGCCAGGTTGGGCGGAGTCCCGGGTATCGTATAAAGATCTCCCTTATCGTCAGATACCTCGGGAACCGCAGAAAGCAGTCCCCAGGTATAGGGATGCCTCGGATCATAGAATATATCAAATACATTTCCGTATTCTATGATCCTTCCCGCGTACATTACTCCCACGAAATCGGCGATCTTTGCAACCACGCCAAGATTATGGGTTATGAATATGACCGAGATACCTCTCGCCCGCTGGATATTCTGTATCAGCTCCAGTATTCTGTCCTGAATGGTCACGTCAAGGGCAGTTGTGGGTTCATCGCAGATCAGTATCTCCGGATTACATGAAAGTGAGATCGCTATGACCACTCTCTGCCTCATGCCTCCGGAAAGCTGATGCGGGTACATATCCATAGTCCTCTCGGGATCAGTGATGCCCACCTCTCTGAGCAGCTGTACCGACCTTGCGTAGGCTTCCTTCCGGGGCACTTTCTCGTGGCTCCTTATGGAGGTTATAAGCTGCTTTCCTATGGTCATTGTAGGATTAAGTGATGTCATGGGATCCTGAAATACCATGGCTATCCTTGAACCGTTTATATCCTTCTGCCTCTCGGAGTTCTTCAGTCTGAGAAGCTCCACCTGCTCTCCATCCCTGAGGTACAGAGCCTCACCCGAATTGATCACCGCATTTTCGGGGAGTATGCCCATAAGGCTTTTTACGGTTATGCTCTTTCCGCATCCGGATTCTCCAACAAGTGCAAGGATCTGGCCTTTATCCACACTAAAATCAACCCCGCGGATCGCATGTACGTCCCCGGTGCTCATTTTAAAGGATATGTCCAGATCCTTTACTTCCAATATCGTACGGGATGTTCTGCCCATATTGTATCCCCCATTTTTCAGTCAGTCTCAGGCTTTTTTTGCCTCAGATGCCATTTTCCCCTTTTTTGTCACGGGCTGCAGGCTTTCATCTGCAGGATCGCCGTAAACCGCACGGTTTCCAAGTATCAGTTCCACAGCGTTATGCAGATCCTCAACCTTTGCCTCCTTATAATCCCCGGCAAATTCTCCGTCAACAGTCCATGGGATCTCCTCCACGCCCTCGACTATGACTTCTTTCGCCCTCTCATAAACTAAATAATCTTCCTTAAGGTCATTAACCACCGCCGTCTTAAGCAGCTGTCCCAGTTCTATGGGATTCCTTGGCTTTCTTATGAATACGCACTCAAATTCACCGTCATGGAAGGACATATCCCTGAGTCCCACCGCCCTGAAGCCGCCGACGGATCTGGAATTGGTCACCTGTCCGTAAAGGAATTCACCCTCTATCTCTCTCCCGTCAAAGGAAGCCTTCAGCTTATAGGTCTTTATGCTCTTAAGGGACTTTGCCGCCTCGATCATATATGCCCCGTGGCCGAGGACCGCCTTCATCCTGCGGGGTGTGTCATAGGAAACCTCGGTAAATATACCGAATGCGGCAACATAGATGAAATGTCTGTCTCCCAGCTTTCCGATATCCACCGGACAGGGAATACCCTTCACTATCTGGCGTGCAGCTCTCTCCGGATCCAGGCTTATGCAGAGGCTTCTTGCATAATCATTGGTGGAGCCGCAGGGAATATATCCGAGAGGCGGTACTGTGTCACATTTTTCCTTAAGGCGCATTATACCGGTTACCGCATTATCCATGGAACCGTCGCCGCCGGCGATCACGATCCTGTCATACTGATCTCCCACCGCAGCGATGTGGTTCTCGGCATCCTCCGCCGACTTGGTGGTATATAACTCCACTTCGTAGCCTCCGCGGGAGAATACATCCACAACCTCAATGATCTTATTCTTCAGCGTGGATTTTCCTGCCTTAGGATTCACTATGAATATCAGCTTTTTTCTGGACATAACTGTCATATCCTCTCTTTCTGAGTTTACATGCCGGGCAGTTTCCGCAGCCCTCTCCCGGAATACCGTTATAACAGGTCAGGGTCATATCACGCACAAGCTCAAAGCCCCCAAGCTGATCTGCCAGCTCCCAGGTTTCCTCCTTATCCAGCCACATAAGCGGCGTGATAAGATTGAATTCATATTCCATTGCAAGATTAAGCGTCACATTCAGGGACTTGATGAAAATATCACGACAGTCCGGATAGCCTGAAAAATCGCTCTGTCCCACACCCGTGAAGATATCCTTTATCCCATGAGTCTTTGCATAAATGGCCGCATAAGTAAGGAATACCAGATTTCTGCCCTCTACAAAGGTATTTGGCGTTCCTTCTTCCGGCGCGTCCGTATCCACCGCTATCTCATCCCTGGTAAGAGCGTTGGGTGCCAGCATATTAAGCTCATTCATAGGAAGTACCGTCTGCTTTACACCCAACTTTTTGCATATCTCCGCGGCACATTCCAGCTCCTTCTTATGCCGCTGACCATAATCAAAGGCTATGGCCTCCACTTCCTCGTATTCCTTCAGCGCCAGGAGCAGACAGGTGGTGGAATCCTGCCCCCCGCTGTGTACCACAAGTGCTTTTTTCTTTTTTTTCATAACATAACAAACGCGCCTCCCGCTGCAGCTGATACAGCGAAACGCGTGTTTTCTCCTTTCCTAGACCCCTCTTTTTTCCGGGTCCCATATATATTTATGCAGCTGAAGCTGCAGTCTTACCTCATTCATCCTGTACGAACCAAGATAATCCACGATCTCCTCCGGCGTGATGCGTCCGAAAACCGCCCCGGCAAAAATACCGCAGCGCCCTGTAAGCCGGTATGTGTGAATGATCTCTCTCATCCAGTCCAGATCTCCACTGT
>ONWK01000311.1 GCA_900321505.1 uncultured Eubacteriales bacterium | reverse complement strand
CATTACGTAGCTTGCCCTGTTCCTCTTGAGGCGATACCTCAGCGTTCTCTGCTTCTTCGCGATCTCATCGTTCGCTGCTGCATCAAGCGCCGCCTGATAGGTGGTCCTGGAAGGATCCGGTACACTTACTGCGGCAGCCACTGCTGCCACTGCAGGCTCGGAGCTTTCTTCAACATCTCCGTCATTATTGAGTGCTGAAATGAGATCTCCCACTTCCTCATCATCAACCGGTTCAGTCTCCGAAAGGTCAGCATCCTCAACCACATCATCCAGATCGTCCAGATCATCCGGCATATCTACAGCTTCATCAGCCACCGTCTTTGCAGCATTCAGCGCATCACGGATATTCTTTGCCGGTTTTCCTTCACCGGAATTGGTTTCTTGCTTAGACACGTTTTCTTCCCTCCTTTCCCCTAATTTTCATCTTCCACCGGCAGCCCGAATTCAATTCGTTTATACCGGATCTCTTCGTTGATATACAGCACCTTATCCATCAGCTCTTCTCTTGGAGATGCCGTATCTGTCTCTGTCGTGACTGTATAGAATGCGTTATTTACATTTCGCCAGGAGTAATATCCTCCGGGCACCTGAGGGATACCCTTTACCCAGGTAAATGCCTTTGAAAGGTTATGATAGGTCTCCACAGGCCAGGGCAGCATCTCGAAGGCTTCCTTATTGGCTGTAGCCACACGTGCTGCGGAACCCATGAGACTCTCCATCTCGCGGTCATACAGCGCCTGTACATCCGCCGAGGTCCACCACTTAAGGAACTGCCAGCAGGCATCCGGATTCTTTGTATCAGCCATGATCATGCTGGCCAGACCCGTACAGCCTACGCTGTGATCAACCGTTCCGTCCTCTTTCCTGGTTCCGGGAACCATGGTGAAATCCCACAGTCCTGCAATATCCGGAGCGGATACCTCCAGGTTGTTATATACGGTATAGTCCGCGATAATGATGGGGCACTCACCTGTACGGAAGCGTTCCTCAACTGTGGTCGTCTTATCAAGACCATAGTCGGTATAGAACTCGCAGTACTGTTTAAATGTATTAACCGCGATATCGGAATTGAGTGCCGATGAGATACCGCCTTCGTTATAATACTTGCCGCCGTTCTGATAAAGGAGCATTGCGAATATCTGCTCGCTGGGAAGCATACCGAATTCCATCTGGTTCTTTGCGAAAACCGACATGATGACCTTTACATCATCCCAGGTCTCTGGTATCTCAAGTCCCAGCTGCGCCAGGATGTCCTTCCTGTAGAACATTACCGGGAATGTCTGTGTCTCCGGAAGCGCATACAGCTTTCCGTCAAAGGAGAAGCCCGTAAGTGCACTTTCATAGAAGCGTTCCTTTACTTCATCTGCGTCACTGAACTGATTCAGATCCATAACCGCATGTCTCAGGCCATAGTTTACCGGAGTATCGTTACCCGTGTTCAGAACCGCACCGGCGATACCGTTGGTATTCGCAACCTGGATGGCCACATCCGGTCCCTCTCCCGCCAGCTCTGCACGGAGCAGGGTGTTCATATCTACCAGCTGCACATTTACATTAATGCCGTAAACACTGGTGAAGGATTCATCTATAAGGGCTCTGATAACATTTGCCTGGTCACGGCCGGTACCTATCCAAAGAGTAATTGTGGTCTGCTCTTTTCCAACCTCTCCCGTAGAACCCAGGGAGTTGTAATCAATAACAAATGAATTGAAGAGTCTCGCCATCTCATTTCCGAAGCTGCTGAAGAAATTATCTCCGGAGATCTCCAGGTTCTTCGAATCTGAGGTAACGAAGATCCGGTCTACCTGAAGCGGCTGGCTGATGACCTGAGTGATCCAGGTACCGCAGGCACGTACATTAACCTTGTATGTACCGATGACGCGTACGAAATGCTCCACATCCTCGATCAGATAATCAAGCTGGTCACGCATGGTGATCAGCACCGTTTCCTTATCGGAGGTTCTTCCCACAGCGGTACGAAGTGAATATATAGCGTCGTTCAGTTCGTCACGGACCTCTGTCATCTCGTTCACGATATTCGGAAGAGAAGCCTCGATCTGATAATCACGGTAGGTATCGGGAGATACGCCGATGATACGGATAACCTTACGATATATCTCATTCAGCTTGCTTACAGAATCCTGAACCTCTGCGATTATCTCGGAGAATTCACCCAGAACCACCTGCATGCGGAGGGCATGTGCACCCTTGGTAAGATAGAACTTATAGGGATTGCCGTCCTTATCACTGAGGGTATCCAGACGCCAGTCGGATTCGTAATAAAAACCATAGTTTTCCAGCTCTGCGAAGGGAATCTCTCCGTCTATGGTGATCCGTCTTGAACAATAGATACCGCGCATGAAATTCTGAAGATCAAAAAGGGATATCTCGTAATAACCGTCCTCGGGAACGTCGATCTGCCACTCTATCCACTGACCTGCCTTGTCCCAGCTGGTGCCGCCAATGGTGTTGTTCAGAAGATATCTTGCGCTGTGAGGGCTGACCGCCGATGAGGACTGATCCTGCTTGGGATACAGGGTCTGGGATGAGGTCTTTCTCGCATCCTCAGCCTCTACGGCGATGCTCACGCCGCTTGTATCCTTTGCACCAAGCTTGTCCCACTCAGCCTTGCGGTCCGCATAGGAAAGCTCTTCAGCCTTGTTGCTGAAACAGAGTCCGCCAAGGAGCATGGGCTCGCGGCGTGACTGTATCATAATGGTGTGCTCTCCTTCGGAGAGATAGAAAGAAAGAGGATTGGTGATATATCCGTTATTATCATAAAGATATGAATCGATCCATTCGGGGATCTCTATAGATGTGGGCTTCATGTCATTTCCCTGGTTATCCTTATTCCAGCTGACATGATCCTCTCCGGACTTAAATGCAGTATCTGCCACATCCGTAGTCCATACACGTGAAAACTGAACGATGCCCAGCTCAGTATAGGGCTGCTCACCGTCAAGGAAAAATGCGCGCTGTATCTCGGAGTTTTTACCATCTACGGGATAATAGGAAAGAGACAGCTCATATAGACCTGCCTTTTCTACTGAGAATTTATAGGTGATCTCACCCGTCTCACTCGTGAGGATGCTGTCACCCGAACGTCCCTCGAAATCCGTGTAAACCTTCGGAGTTGCAGCCTTGCCCTCTTCAGTGTAGGATTCGTAAGCTGATGCTTCGATGGTGATCTCGGCATCCGGCCGTTTCTGATCGGGAACTTCTGTTAAGTACCGTCCGTAATCCGTGCTGTATTTGATGTCGGAAGCCCCCGGCACCACCGTGTCCTTGGCAAATACTGAACGCAGCACGAAGAACAGGATGACCGCAAGGATCACTGCACACCATATGATCCTGTTTCTTACTTTCTGTGACATACCCTTTCTCCCT
>ONWK01000233.1 GCA_900321505.1 uncultured Eubacteriales bacterium | reverse complement strand
TCAGCGTCATCTGCACGTTCATAAATTATTCATATTTTATTTACATTTTGTTCCAAAAACTATTGTAATCCATGTTTCAAAGTGATATTATGATGCTGGAGTCACAGCGGATTTATTGTTTGACTACCATATAAACAAGAGCATTTTTACCCGGATTTACAGACATGATAATTTCGGCTATAAAGGATCGATAGGGTGATTTTATGAGAGACAGAATATATAATAAGGAAAACCGCGGTTTCTCGCTGGTAGAGCTTATCATCGTTATTGCCATCATGGCAATACTGGCTGCTGCCATAGTGCCCGCCCTGATCAGGTACATCGATAAGTCCAGGAAGGCTGATGATGTAGATACCGCGTCCACCATTGCCAAGGCAGCGCAGCTTGCCATAGCTGAAGCCGGACCCTGGGATGAATTTCTTGAAGCTGCAAATGCAGCATCAGCCACACAGGTAACCTATAACCATGGCGGCACTGCTACTTCTTATAATGTAAAGATCGTCAGCAAATGTGATTCTTCAACCAATTATGCCTTTGAGTGTGCCGGTTCGAATCCGCAGAACAGCTTTACGGAAGCCGTCAATACCACGCTCACTCTCGACCCTAATTCCTCGGATTCCGAGCTGAACAGAAGCCGTGTTCCTTTCAAATATAAAAAGGTTCCTTCAGGCGGCTCTTCCAAGCCTGCTTACTGGTGCATATGTACAAACGAAGTAACGGGTGAACTCGAAGTATGGATATGTGACGATAATGATGATCCCGTATATAAGCTTTACCCCTCTGTCTGTGATGAGTATGCAGAATGATCAGACCAGGCAGATTTCAATCATACATCAAAGTTTATACTTGAATCCGGCAAAGCAGGAGTGATCCTGTGACGCAAAACTACAGGGTCTCCCGAGATATAGAGACAGCCAGCTGCACTGATCAAAACACGGGAGGATTATAGTCCTTCCGTGTTTTTGCTTACCATGCTGCAAACTGAATTTGAAAGGCTGGAAATGTAAATGAAAAAAAGGGTAAATCAGGGACTTGCTCCCATGGAATTCTGGGCTAAACAGATAGCCAGAACAAAAAAGAGACGCAGGAACTGCAATCGTGGTTTTTCACTGGTAGAATTGATCATCGTCATTGCCATTATGGCGGTTCTGGCTGCAGCTATCGCCCCGGCACTGATCCGGTATATCAATAAAGCCAGGAAGGCGGATGATATTGCGGCGGCAGACACGATTGGCGCTACCTTCCAGTCAGCATTGGCCGATGACGAGAAGGTATATCAATGGTTTTCATGGTGTGCCTCAGATATCAGGTTGATCAGCTATACTGCGGTGCGTGCCGAAGCGAACGACATTGTCTGCGAAAAATAAAAGTGATTTATTCGTGAACTTTCATAATAATGATTGTACAGGATAATATTACGTGATATAATAAACTTTACAATAGAATCTTGGGCAAAGCAGGAGTGATCCTGTGACGCAAAACTATAGGGTCTCCCGTCTTATGAGACAGCCAGCTGCAACACAAAAAACCACGGGGAATGTACTTCTTTTAGTGGTTTTTTGTGTTATAGCCATACAGAAAGGCAAGGTAATATTATGAAGAGAAAGAAAAGAATACTCCATGGACCGGATCCCATGGACTTTTGGGTAAGACAGCTTGCAAAGGAGAAAAAGCGCAGAAGAAATCATGATCATGGTTTTTCGCTTGTTGAGATAATCATCGTCATCGCGATCATTGCGGTATTGGCAGCCGCAGTCACTCCGGTTCTTGTACGTTATATCGGTAAAGCAAGAAAGGCGATCGATATAGAAACCGCCCAGACTATTTTTTCAGCTGCCGAGCTTGCCTCCGCTTCATCAAACGAGGACGCATATAACGGATGGTACATATCTGCTGAAACAAGTAAAAAGTCTCAGGTCGGAAGAGTTACCGTAACCGGTGATGGTTATAATGCCAAGTCCGTTGGTCAGTCAGCCACAAATAAATATGATGTGGCGGTTGTTGCGTGGGCGCGCGGAGTAAATTATAATGGCTGGCAGAACGCTCAGTTCAAGGGAGTTCTTGATTCCAATGTCGGTGATATTTCAGACAGTCTGAGATTACAGCAGGCCTTTACGGATGAGTTCATGAAAAACCTTGCTCATAACCAGGGTGTAAGTACCACCTATAAGGGTGCCGGCAAGAACTCATATGACGGCCATACGGATACCACCATGGAATTCCGTTATAAAAAAGCACTTAAATATGGCAAACCGGAGTGCTGGATCCTCTGTATAAACTGTACAAGCTACAAGCCTGAGGTATGGATAGGCGATAAGCGTATGAACAGCGATTCCACCGGTGGAGTCAGAGCATTATACCGTCTCTATCCCGATCCATGTGATGAATACAAAAACTAAATCAACGCATATAAAAAGAGGGCCTGAATGCCCTCTTTTTATATGCGCTTCTGATTATCCGAATACCGTTCTTCCGCTGGCGCCGCAGGGAAGCACAAGTCCCGACGCCTTAACCGGAAGCCCTATCTCCTCCGCCTGCAGCTCACAGCCAGTTCTTAACGTATCAGAAACCGTCCCCGTCCTGCCGAGAACCGATCCCAGCATGTAGGACAGAACCGCCGGCTGAAGGCCGGTAGTATATGAGTTGATCAGAAAGAACAGCGGATCCTCCGACAAAAGTTCGGATGTTCTCTGAATAAGCGGAAATACCTGCTCTTCTATCTTCCACAGCTCTCCCTTGGGGCCCCTGCCATAGGATGGCGGATCCATGATCACTGCTTCATATTTCCTGCCCCTGCGGATCTCACGTTCTACAAATTTCATGCAGTCATCCACCAGCCACCTTATGGGAGCTTCCGCAAGTCCGCTGGATGCCGCATTTTCCTTTGCCCAGGTGACCATGCCCTTGGATGCGTCCACGTGCGTAACCTCAGCCCCGGCTGCCGCAGCTGCAAGAGTGGCGCCGCCGGTGTAGGCAAAGAGATTAAGTACCCGGATCTTACGCCCCGAATCAACCTCACGGCGGATAAGTGGATAGAACCAGTCCCAGTTTACCGCCTGCTCTGGGAAAAGCCCGGTATGCTTGAACGCAAAGGGCTTAAGGTGAAATGTAAGCGTATACGCCCCGCCCAGCTCATACTGTACTGTCCACTCCTCCGGCAGATTATGGAATTCCCACTCTCCTCCGCCGGCTTTGCTGCGGTGGTAATGACCGTTCAGCTTTTTCCACTCGGACCGCTTCTTTTCAGTATCCCAGATAACCTGGGGATCCGGCCGGCAGAGTATGAATTTACCCCAGCGTTCCAGCTTTTCACCGGCCGAGCAGTCCAATACCTCATAATCTTTCCATTTATCTGCGATCCACATAGTATTTTCCTCTTCTGTATCTTTTCAGCACCTTCTGAATTCCTTTGAGAACGAAAGTGACGGTTCCCGGCAAGCCGGAAACCGTCAAAGATTTAAAAGGCTTATACCCGGTGAAATATACCTTCACCCGCCATACAAAAACCGGATATCCGTTACTTCATGGAAAGGACCTTGAAAGCCTTTCTTAATCCTCCGTCTCCCTTATAAAGGGCCATCGCCTTGTATACCCGTCCTGCAATGATTACAAACGCCAACGCAAGCACAACCAGTATAAGTACTCCGGAAATGGCAATGGTTGTACTGATGCTGTTCAGCAGAAGTCCGGTAGGCAGTATCATGGCCGCTGTGAAGGGGCATATGAACAGCCACGTCGGCGCCACGTTAATATCGATACCCTTAAATATTACCAGGAAATACGATACGATCAGGATCATGAAAAGAAATCCCTGATTGCTTGTAGCCTGCTGCAGGGTATTGGCAGCCGCACCTGCAAATGCCGCCATGGATGCATAGAGCAGAATACCGAAGATAAGGACAACGAATGCCAGAATAACCTGAAGCGGCTGGAAAAGCTTCATGGAACCGAGACTCTTCAGGAATATTATAACCGGTGAGTCTACATCCGGGAAAATCTTTCCGCAGAGGATGACTCCGGCGATCACACCGCCCACTATCATGGCGATCCAGAAGAAAAACTGAAGCAATCCTGCCGCCAGCACACCTGACAGCTTTCCGAAGATCAGCGCTTCCGGCTTCACGGAAATAAGCAGCGTATCCATCAGCTTGGAGGTCTTCTCCATTACGATATTCTTTGCGATACCCGCACCGTAGGCCATAACCACGCAGTACATGATCATGCAAACCAGCATGGTGATCAGAACACTGAAGACATCCTGGATCCTGTCATTATTCTGCTCATTTGCCTTGCTCTTATCAGAATAGAGGCTGGTTCCGTTCTTCCATCCGGTAATACTGTAAGCGTCTGTGGAAATGGTCTTGGTAACCTCCGCCATATCCTGTATACTGATGCCTCTGAAGGCTACAACAAACATCATGCTCATCTTATCTATGGCATCAAAATAATTCTTGGCCTGTTTGGTCTCGATGGAAGAATCATCCGGGAGAATGATGCCTGCCGACATTTCCTCTTTCTCGTTTTTGGTTACATGCAATACAAATGATTTCTTTTCACCCGCGCCCTTTATCGTATCCAGCGCTTCATCTACGGTTGCTGCCGTCACATAGGTAATATCTGAGTAGCCATTACCCTTGATGTCTTTCAGTATGCTGTAATCCGATACATCACCGGCTTCATTCACGATATAGATCTTATCCGCACCGCAGGATTCCAGCGCCTTCTCCGAATCATTTTTTGCCTTGACTGTAAGTAATATCAGAACAATTACAGGAACAATGAAAAATAAAGCTCCGAGTCCGAATGTAAGTCCTTTATAGCCCTTCTGTGATGCCTGATTATGGAAGGTGAACTTGAATACTGTCCCAAAATTCTTAAACATTTCCTCCACCTCCTAATTCTTTGCTGCCGCGAAGATGGCTGACATCTTCGGTTTACTGGAATCACTGAGCAGCAGGTTGCGATAGGTCTTTGCCGCAAGGATCAGGAGTCCGATCAGGATCGCGATCTGGATAGCAAAGGACAGAAGCAGGATGCCGATGTTTATACGGCCTGCCACATAAGCTTCCGGCGCCATAAAGAAGGAGAACGGCGGAACCAGGGAACCGATAAGCGACATGTCACCCTTCATTCCCACATATGTGCAGCCCATCCATCCGATTATGGTGATCATGGTAACCACTGTAGTTGCATTCTGCTGATCCTCCGTCTTACTGCAGGCGGATCCCATGATGGCACTGAAAACGCCGAAGGTACAGAGGGAGATCACTATCTCCACAAGGAATACCACCAATCCCTTTACACCATAACCTGTAAAAATGGCCAGGTTGATACTTCCCGTCTGAGCCAGGCTGGACATATCGAGATTCATCATCTTGCTCATAACGACTTCCGAAACAAAATAGGAAAGGAGTACGCCGCATACGATGGTTCCTGCCACGAAAAGCAGCATGCCCAGAACCTTTCCGAGAAGCAGCGCCATGGGGCGCACACTGACCAGAAGCGTTTCCGCCAGTTTTGATGTCTTTTCCTCATTAACGGAGGTAATGATATAGCTGGATGAAAGCGCGGATACCACCATGATAATTAGTGCAAATCCCGCCAGGAGTCCGCTGTACTCTGCCTGTGATACTGTATGTTCCTTTTCATCCTGGAACTCTTTTGCGGTTATAACGCCTTCTTTCGATACTCCTGCACTGATTGCCTTCAGCGTATTATCATCCAGCGCCATCTGGCTCTTTCTGATATCGCTGAATACCTTCTTAACATAATCCGTAGCACGGTCCAAACTTCTGACAGTAACCTCGGAAGAATCCGCAATGATACCGTTTACCGTATATGTCAGGAGTTCCGGTTTGATCACAACCAGGATATCCTTTGCGGTAAGCTTTGCGATAAGATCCTCTTCCTTCTCATCGCCAACGTTATAGAACACCACGTTCTTCGTATCCAGATAGCCTTCCTTTACCTCATCCATCCGAGGTACCTGCTGCATCTCATTATCGATCTCAAAAGTTGTTTCGTTTAATATATACAGGTGGTCAGCCTGCACCTGATCCAGAGAAACCGACTCAACATTCTGCCTGGTCTTTTCAGAAGAGCTGTTCAGCAGATACATAAGCGGCTTCATCATGCCCATCATCAGTATCATGATGATAGCTACACCGAGAAAACTCTTATTCTTGATCGTCTGCATGAATGTGAAACGGAATACCTTGCCGAAGCCCTGAAGACTGTAGATGTTTTCCTTACTGTTTTGATTCACTGGCTTCGTCACCTACCTCTCTTACAAATATCTCATGAAGCGTTAGCTCAGAGAGATCATATTTTACTATCGGGACATTCTTTTCTATGAGACTCTTAAGCAGCCGGTTAGCCTGCTCATCACCGGTCACACGAATCCTGTACTCATACTCCTTATCGGTAATGATCTCAGCACCGACAGCCCTGATCTCCGCCGATACATCCCGCTCCGTCTTGAGTATAAGGTTTACGCGGCCGTAGGATTTTTTGATATCATTGAGATTTCCGGATACCACTACCTTGGAGCGGTGCAGGATCGTGATATCTGTACAGAACTCCTCCACAACCTCCATCTGATGGCTGGACATAATGATATACTTGCCCGCAGCGATCTGCTCCCTGACAACCTCCTTCAGGATGTCGGCATTCACCGGATCCAGGCCGGAGAAGGGCTCATCAAGCACAAGCAGCTCAGGGTCGGAAAGCAGGGCGATCAGGAACTGGATCTTCTGCTGATTACCCTTGGACAGCATATCGGCTGTTCTTGCCTTCGGTTTTTTTGCACCGAAAGCAGGCCTTTTCCCCGGTTCCGATTCCACCCGGACGCCTGCGGCAGATTCGATCAGGGCTGCCTTCTCCGGATAGAGATACTCTTCTACCTTAAGTCTCTCTGCCAGAGATGCTATACGGTCAGTCAGCGTCTTTCCCGTGACACCGCGAAGTTCACCGAAATATTTGATCTGATCCATAAGTGTATACTTTGGATAAAGTCCACGTTCCTCGGCCAAATATCCGATATTGCAGGTGTCGAAATTGAGAGGACCTCCGTTCCATGTCACATCTCCCCCGTTCCTTTCAAGCATTCCGAGGGTCATACGGATCGTGGTACTCTTTCCCGCACCGTTGCTTCCCAGCAGCGCATACACGCCGGGTTTGGGCAGTTCAAAGGAAATATGATCTACCACCACCTTATTTCCATACTGCTTGAACAATTCCTTAACTTCCAGTCCCATTCTTTTCCATTCCTTTCCTTGTCGTAGAAACCGGTCCTATAGCATCCGGTCCGCCTATTCCTCCTCCCAGACTCTCTCTTCTATGGGAACATATTCCTTATGCATTCCCACATACTTGTAAGCCGGGCGTATGATCTTGCCGTTATTTACCAGCTCCTCGATCCTGTGGGCACACCAGCCGGAGATACGGGCGATGGCAAAGAGCGGCGTGAAGAATTCCATAGGAATACGCAACATAGTATACACAAGACCACTGTAAAAATCAACATTTGCGCATACCGGTTTTTTCATATCCCTATGCTTCATTATCAGATCCTTTGCGATCCTTTCCACACGGTCATAGAGGGCGAACTCCTTCTCAAAGCCCTCCGCCTCCGAAAGCCGGTGGGCGTATTCCTTCAGGATCACCGCACGGGGATCGGAAAGAGTATATACCGCATGTCCCAGTCCGTAGATAAGACCGGAGTGATCAAAGGCTTCCTTGTTAAGCAGCTTCTGCAGATAAGCCTTCAGCTCCTTCTCGTTCTCCCAGTCGGAAATGTTGGCCTTCAGGTCCGCAAACATCTGCTGCACCTTAAGATTCGCGCCGCCGTGCCGCGGTCCCTTCAGGGACCCCAGCGAACCTGCGACTGTTGAATATGTATCCGTTCCCGAGGTTGTGATAACATGGGTTGTAAATGTAGAGTTGTTACCGCCGCCATGCTCGGCATGGAGCACAAGGCAGATATCCAGCACCTGAGCCTCCAGCTCAGTGAATTTCGGATCGGGTCTCAGCAGTCTGAGGATGTTCTCGGCCGTTGAAAGCTCCGGCTTCGGCCGGTGCACTACAAGACTGGAATCCAGGAATTTGTGTCTGTAGCTCTGGTAACCATAGGCTGCGATAACCGGAAATCTTGCGATCAGCGAGAGAGACTGGGCCAGCACGTGACGGACATTTACAGAATCCGGATCCTCATCATAGGAATATAGCGTCAGCACGCAGCGCTCAAGCACATTCATGATATTTTTGCTGGGCGCCTTCATGATCACGTCACGGTTGAAATTCTCCGGAAGGGGCCTCAGCTCGCCCATAACCCGCACGAATTCATTAAGCTGATCCTTAGACGGAAGCTCACCGAAAAGCAGGAGGAATGTAGTCTCCTCGAATCCTCTTTTGGTCCCGTGAAAGCCCTTTACCAGATCCCTGATGCTGTAGCCCTGATAAAAAAGCTCTCCTTCAATGGGGGTGCGTTCTCCGTTTTCCACCTTGAAGCCGTTAACATCAGAGATCTCGGTAAGGCCGGTAAGCACGCCCTTTCCGTTGGAATCACGAAGTCCGCGCTTTACATCATACTGGGAATAAAGACGCTGGTCTATCTGTCCCGCATCCGCGCAGTACTCGGTGTACTGGTCAAGAAGATGGTTGAGTTCATCATTTGTGATCATAACTGTAATCTCCAATCTGTTTTGTCATTTACGGAATCAGCTGAGAAATCCATTTTCCGGTCAGGTGATCCTCCGGCATACGCTCGCTTCACCTGCCTTTTTGAGACACATACTCCGGCAGGCATCCGGCGCATTCGTCGAGTTATTTTGCGACAGTTATACTAGCCTTCAGCATCCGGGAACTCCGCTTCAAATACATACCTCTCATAAGCGTTGATCACCCTTGTATCCATATATGTATCCTCACGCTTAAAATTCCTGCCGTAATTCAGATGCACATGGCCATGCATGAAAAACTTCGGCGAATATTTTATCAGCAGCTCCGTCAGACAGGCAAAGCCCCTGTGCGGAAGATCCTCACCGTCATTGATGCCCATCGCCGGACTGTGGGTCACCAATATGTCAAAGCCCTTTTTCATTTTGATCTTCAGGAAGAGCTTTCTTATCCTGCGCTTCATCTGGGATTCGGTATACTGATACGGGCTGAAATTATAGCACATGCTGCCTCCCAGTCCCAGTATCCGCACTCCGCGGTACACATATATCATATCATCTATGCATTCACAGCCGTCCGGCGGAGTCTCATCATAACAGCCGTCATGATTTCCGTGCACGTAAAGCACAGGCACCTTCGCATATGTTGCCAGGAAAGACAGGTACTGTGGCGCCAGATCTCCGCAGGAAATGATAAGATCGATCCCTTCTAATTTACTTTTCTCAAAAAAATCCCAATAGTATTTGGACTCTACGTCCGCTATTGTCAGAATCCTAAGCTTCATTTCCTGATTCCTTACTAAGAACGCCCTTCATTTCCACTATGCTTCTTGCCGTGTCCTTCAGGTCATTCGTAACCGGGATCTCCCCCACAACATTTTCCGCCAGCCAGTTCATTTTCATTATCTCTTCGGCTGCCAGACACTTTCCTTCTTCGCATCGGATATTTCCCTCCTGATCCCTCAGCTCACCGCCGAAGGGAGCGAACTCCTCCGCCACGATATTCCGCTTCATCAGCTCGATCAGCCGCTGCGTTACCGCCGGCACCTTCTTTGAAAGTATTACATCGATAACGCCGGAGGAGATGCCCCACCAATAATTTATCGCCCTGTCATCCGACGGTATATCCGTCTTCTCCCAGGCATTGTCCAGGATGATCCTTATGATCCGCTCATAAAGCACGCCCCAGTTTACAACAGGCATTGCGATATTTACGGGCTGATCCTTTGTCAGCTTGTACATTCCGAATTTCCTTGACGCGTGACGCGGCGTGATCATATCCTGGTCGGAAATGTAATCCACGCCGTCATTATACAGGCTGTGATATATCGCCTCACGGGAAATCTCATCCTTCTTCGTGGTCCATTCCAGATGCACCACGGCCTTCGGGTTCACCATACGGGCTCCCACCGCAAATGCATTTATATTCGCCGTGATGCCGTAGATGGGATAATCCGCCAGATATCCGATCTGATTAGTCTCGGTGAGTATTCCGGCAAGCATGCCGGAAAGGAATTTTGCTTCATAAAGCCGCGCGTAATAGGTGCGGATATAGCGGTGGCTGGTATTCAGCGAACAGTTCAGCACCTTTACCTGGGGATATTTCACTGCTATCCTGAGGCTTGCATCGATCTGCTGTGCGGTGGTGGTGAAAATGACCTTCGTCCCCTCATTCAGGATCAGGTCTTCCATCACCTCAACGGCCTTATCCTCGGAATCGGCAGTCGTAACCTTAAGGGTCGCGATCTTCGTGCCGAATACCTCCTTCAGGTGGTTGCGCCCCAGCTCATGGGCATAGAGCCAGTCAGAAGTTGAGGGATCCCGGTCATAGATAAATGCGATATTCAGTGGTTTTGCCTCCGTGGGCTCCTTGCCCAGCACTCTGGTGAGCAGCGGTTTCTTTGCCACAGGAGGATCCAGGGCAACTGTCACCTCCTGATCCTCACCCTGATTCAGCATAAGGAATTCTTCCCACATTTTACCGATGGAATCCTTCAGCTCCGCATCCGTCATGTCAAGGACCTCTTTATATCCCTGAAGCATGACCAGTGCAAGGAAGGCGTCGCCCGTGGTTATATTTTCAAGCTTTTTGCCGCCCTTTTCCTCATATTGCTTGGAAAAACGATAATATGCCGAGGTAAGGTTCTGCACCTGCGCAGTGTCCCAGGTAAGCTCCGGGGCCCGGGGATCCGTTCCCGTTTCCTCCAGCAGCTTCTGGAAATTACCTTCCTTGGAGAACCAGATGAAATTCACTCCGGTCTTCCGGTTGAAATCCATGAACTCATAATATATACGGATGGTGTGATCATCCGTCTTTTTCGGTATCTTACGCGTCACGATGGCTGGAACCGACACTGCGTCGAAGAATTTAAGAACACTGACGCGTTTATTTCCCTCCACCACATAATAATAATTCAGGTATTCAAAAACCTTGATGGGATCATGAATGCCCTCCTCCATATGGGCATCACAGAGGAAGGACCATTTCTGTGCAAATTCAGTTTCCAGCTCCAGGAGCGGCATGAAATTGCAGGCAAATGAACTGGCCCGGCCTGCAGTGGCGGTTCCCACCACACGGTCCAGAGGGATCGTGACCAGACCGAGATTAACCTCGCCGCGGATCTCCACCCCGGCCAGGATCTCGTCCAGAACAGGAAGGTTCGGACTCTTTCCGGCAGCTGCAGCCGCCTTGTCCGCCTTCTCGCCCAATTTTTTAGCTTTTTCATATTCTATGTGTGACACTTTATATTCCTCACTCAGTCAGGATCACATTTATGATGATTTAAGCATATCCGTCAGCTCAAGCTGGTGTCCTTCGGTACGGTTCTCATACCTTCGCCGGAAATCCTGTATCTGTTTTTTGTCACATACTATACTATACTCAGCTGATCTGTCAATCAGATATCTGAGAAGCTCCTTCTGTTTTTCGGGGATCAGCTCATTTTCATCCGGTCCGAAACGGGTAATAAGGTTCAGCGCGAGCTCTGAAGCTCTCTGCTTCAGCAATTCATAGAAATGCTCTCTGCTGCCGTTCTGCAGCTGTGTCTTCATTTCCCTGTGCTCCAGATAATGCATATGATTATCAGCCGCCAGCTGAAGCAGCATGCCTATGGACGTGATCGTATCGTTAACTCCCGGAATGATGGGATCGATGAGCAGGATGGTCTCTATCCCCGCATCGGAAAGTCCCCTGATCAGTTCAAGCCGGTCCGACACTCCAAGTTCGCCCTCGATCAGCTGGAACGCCTCAGTCTGCAGCGTCGGAAGGGGCACCGTGACAACAACCTTTGTCTTTCTGTTGATCTCCGAAAGCACATCAAGATCGCGCAGCAGCAGAGGGTATCTCGTCTGTATCGCCACGCCGAAATCACAGCGGTCCAGCACCTTGAGGCAGCGTCTCATGATGCCCAGCTCCTTTTCCGCCGGATTATAGGGATCCGACATACTCCCGGCAAATATCATTCCCCTGCTCCTTTTCTTCCGCAGGGTCACCTCAAGCAGACGGTCCGCATCCGGCTTTACACCCAGCTCACCCGGTTCATCCACCCTTGCAGTCCGCGCATATACCGGCGACACAAGGCAGCGGTCCGTAGACCCCTTATATATATTCAGCCCGTTCTGCGGCGTAAGTATGGTTTTTGCCTCAATCGTATACATTGGCCCCTCCTTGAACATTAGATAAAATCAAAGGTTGCCTGCTCATAACTCAGTTCTTTATACTCTGTCAGTTCCTCTTCAGACCTGCTGCTGTATCTGGTAACAACTGTGATCGCTCTGCCTTCCGCCATCTGCTGCCCAAGTACATAATTCACATCGAAGCGTGCCGTGATCTCGGGAGTTGCACCGCGGGACGGCACTATTAGCTGTACATGATTTGCCGCAAGAAGCGCGAAGATCGGCTCCCAGATATATATATCCTTTGCCGCTCCGAAGGGGTTATCGATAAATATCGTTTTGGTCAGCTCCTCTGTATCCTGAGCTGAATACATTCCTGCGATATAATTGATAACGGATATCAGGAACTGTATATAAATACCCTGTGACTGTCCGGTGCTTCCAACCGCCTCCTCATACCTCAGGTAGCGGCTCTGTTCCTTCACCCGCTCCCTCTTATACAGCTGCAGACGGATCCGGTTCATATCCGTAACTATCACTCCGAAAAGCCTCTTCAGCGCCAGCTCCGAGGTAAGGAATCTGTGCTGCTCCTCCTCCGTCTTCCGGCTGTCCGCCTCGGCAACGATGCGGTCGATATGCTCCGCCATCCGCTGCCTCAGGAACTCATCCTTCACGTAGGGGATCGAAAGCTTCACCATCTGGATCATTTCATCACCCACGCGGATCTGGGACAGTCTCGGCAGCTTCTCAAGCTCGGTCTTCACATCCAGACATCTCTCCAGGCACTGCTCAACGAAATTCTCCTTCAGCCGCTCCATGTCGCTGATGCCCTGCTCAACCCGGGCACGCTCCATAAGTATCAGCTCCTCCATATCCGTAAGGCGCTTTGCCAGCTCCTCCGCCTCCTCGCTGCTCTTCGGCAGCTCTGCGTCATCCCTTATGGAAATGGACAGCGTCCCGGCTCCCATCTCCATCAATGTCTGGGTAACCTGGCCCTTTGTACGGAGCATCTGGCTGTTCGCTCTCTCAAGGCTCTTTTCGTTTCTGTCAAGCCGGAGCAGCAGCTCCTCAAAGGCCTTCTGCAGATCCTCGTCAGGTCCGCATTCCTTTGACTGAGACAGATCTATACGGTTCCTTTCCACCAGCCTTCCGGCCTCACGGTAAAGTCCGTCCCACTCCCTGCTCTGCTTCTGGAATTCCTTCTGCTCCCCGCGCGCCTTTTCAAGCCGTTCCTTTGCCGCTTTTTTATTCTGTTCCGCTTCGGGGATCGCGTGGAGCAGCGCTTCGCTGTCCAGAGTTACCTCTTCATACTCGCCGAAGGCTTCCCGGTAATTTCTTAAAGCATATTCGATGCTTCCCTCAAGCCGCTGAACCTCTGCCTGTTCCCTTGCCAGCTGTTCCTTCGACTCCTCCAGTTTTCTTCTGCTCCTGCGGTATATTTCCTCTCTCTCCCGCAGCTCCTCTTCCCTTCCGGGCAGCAGTCTTCCTGCGGCAAATGCATCCGAAAGCTCCGAAAGCTCTACGGACCGGTCCTCTATTCCCTGCTTCAGCCGGCGGATGCCGCCCTCCAGAGATTCCTTTAATCTGCTTCTCTGGCGCAGCACCTCCTCCGCTGCCTCACGTCCCTGTTTCCACAGGCGGAAACGTGCTTCAAGCTCTGCCAGAGTGCCCTCAGCGGGAGCATATCCTGCGCCCGGAACCGCATAAGCGGCATACTGCTCCTGCCAGGTCACGCGCTGTACCGTAAGCGTCTCCTCCAGCTTTGCCAGCGATGCCGTAAGCTCCTCGGTTTCCCTGCTTCTGACTCCGGTATCGCCCTCCTTTTCCCGCAGGGTCTGCTGCAGCCTGTCCCTGGTCCTTTTGATCTCCGACAGCTGCTCCAGGATATTTCCCTCATTACGTTCCAGCGCCATCAGTCCAGCCAGAGCCTCAGCATCAGACCTGAAGCCGGCAAGCATCGTTTCCTTCTCATCCAGCTGAGCCGCAAGCTTCCTCCGTTCTGCGCGCCCGGCTTCTATAGATGCGCCCAGCTCTGTAACCTCTTTACGGAGCGGTTCCACATCCGCCTCGGTCACTGCATCGGCCGCCGCATCACGCCGTGCCAGCAGAAATGCCAGATCCTCCTGTTCGGTCTTTACCGCATCTCTTAGATATGCCAGCTCCGTGCCGGCATTTGCGATCCTGTCCGAAAGACTCCTGAGCAGCTGCTGCTCTGTATCTTCAGACAGGAAGAATTCCGTACCACGTACTACCGAGAAGCTGTGCTCCGGCTGGAAGCGGTGCATTTCAGACATGGCATCCCAGTCATAGATCCTGACCAGGGCGCCGCCCACTTCCATATTAAGCAGCTCCTCATCCTCCCTGAGAGTCTCGTAGTCTCTGGCAACTATACCATAGGGCAGCTCGGGACAAAGGCTGAGAAGGCGCTCCCTCTCTTCGCCCGGAAGCTGCGCAAGATAATCCATGCCAAACATCGCGGATGTACCGTGCCTTGTTGAAATGTACCGCAGCACGGTATCCACGCCTTCGGATATCTGAAGCAGCCTTCCCTCGCGGATCTCATCACGCCGCTTTTCCAGCCGGCGTACGGTCCGGTCCAGCTCGGAAAGCCGTGTAAGATCCGCAGACAGCTTCTTATATACAGCTTCTGCGGCTTTCTCCGTTTTTTCCTTTCTGCCCGCAGCGAGGTTGCTTCTTCCTTCTGCTGTTTCAACAGTCTCCGCATGATAGATACGGATGATCTCATTTATCCTTTTTTCATCGGCCTCAAGGGCATCCTGCGCCTCAAGCGCCCGCGCCAGCTTCCACTCCAGCTCCTTCAGTGCGGCAGCCTTCCTCCGGTATTCCTTTTCCTTCTCCAGCTCATCCTCTTCACCGAAGGAAATGTCCTGCTGAAGCCTGAGTATTTCACGTTCCGTACTGTCGCATTTCCTTCTGCATTCCGAGCCGCGAAGCTCCAGGGGCTGCAGGCTTACCTCAGAAAGCTTTGCATTCAGTTTTTCTCTCTTCTCCCTTATCTCGGTCCTTTCAACGGCAAGAGCCGCCTCATCGCGCTCCAGAACCGCAAGCTCGATCCTTGCGTCCGTCAGCAGCTTACGGTCTTCTTTATCTCCGGATTTAAGCGCACGCAGCCTTCTCCTTCCTTCTTCGAGCTGCCCGCTGATCCTTTCCTCTTCCTTCTGATAGTACCGGCGGATACCTGCAAGGGTGGGGCCTATCTCCTCCGGCGCCTCTTCTCTTTCCTCAGCAAGCAGGCTTTCCAGCTTGGCCTCCTCCTCTCTCAGAAGAAGATAGTCCAGCTCCGCACGGCGATAACGTATGGCATGCTCCTCGGCATCCGCAAGCTCCGTCTCCCTCTGAAGCTTTTCCTGCTTTTTGCCAAGAGCCCTTTCCTTCTCCTCATACTCACATTTCATGCCGGCTGTCTTAAGCCGCTCAAGATATGCCCGGCTCCTTTCGGTCTCCTGCTCTGCCCGCTCCACATTTTCCTGCAGCCGCGCAAGCTCCTTCTCACGCTCTGCATTTTTTGCGTCCAGCGTAAGATAGATTCCTCCTATCCCGCGCAGAACTTCCTTTTTCTCATCGTAAATGCCGCCGAAGGAGCATATACGGTCCCGCAGCAGGCGCAGGAGCTCAGCCTCGTGATCAAAAACACTGATGTCACGTTTCTTTTCCGCCAGTTCGCGCAGCTGGCCGCGGATACTCATCAGCAGCGACGCGGCAGAGCCGTCACGCTGCTCCTCCTGCTCCGTTTTAGTCCGGTAAGCCTTCTCTATGATCTCCTCTATAAGAAGATCCTCCACCACCTTCCTGGTGGTGCGGTAATTTGATTCGAAATAAGTCCTTACATGTCCCTCCGTCCTGTTGATGCCACGGACGATCTCCCACTGGCTTTCAATGATGCCGTAGCCGGAAATGAACCGCTGATACTCGCCCTTCCTGTCAAAGATAAAGACCTTCAGCCGGTTTTCCTTTCTTGAAAGATCATGGAGATAGTTCTTCAGCGCCTGATAGGTCATCCGGTTTTCGCCCTCGGACAGCGGAAGATTCACTATATCATGCTTACCATACTCCTGATAGAAGATACAGTAATTGAAATATTCCACGGACGCTACTTCCTTCTCGCTCTCCTCGCCCCTGTCCCTTGCCTTTCGGGCACAGAAGCCGGTGGTCATGAAACGAAAGCCGTCGGTAACATTTGCCTTATCCAGCTTCCATTCGATGAGCGAATGAATGGTCCCGTTGCCGCAGTTATCCCTGAAAAGCTTCTCCAGGGGCTGCTTATCATCCAGAGTACAGTTCGGTATCATGCACTGCATGAGGAGCAGCATAAGAACACTCTTGCCGCCGCCGTTTGCGAGGTCATAGAGTGTATTCTGCCCGTAAAGCCGCATGGTGAAATCATCATACTCCTGGGTGCCGAAATTATATTTTACGTTATTAACCCTGATCCTGTTTATAGCGGGCATCTTTCTTTCTCCTTAACTCCCCTGTGCCGGGTTCTGCGGGGTTCTGCCGGGGTCTTACGGATTCTGCCGGGGTTTGCCGGGGTTTGCCGGGGTCTTACGGTTTCGGACCGGCACGAAACCCTTCCGGGCGGAAACTCACTTTCCCTTAACGTCTTCAAAATATCCCTCCGCCAGCGCATGGAAACGGTCCGTGGGATAAAATCTGTCTTCCGTTGCAAGAAAAAGCTTCTCTCCCTGCAGAAAATTCATGGTCAGCTTGACCATTCCCAGCCTGGAACTCCTGCCTGCCTTATTCCTGTCTATATCATCATTTGCGGACAAAGGCAGCTCATGCCAGAGCAGCGCCACAGACCTGAAGCCTTCACGTTCCTTTTCGTTCAGGGACTCATACACCTCATTTTCCTTCATGATCCCCTCTGCAGCCGTATTCACCGTCTGAAGGAGCTCCTCAAGCCTTATATAATCCCTGGTCTGATAAGTTGCGGAATCCGTATAGAAGCAGAGCAGAGTCTGGTAGATGATGAAATAAACCAGATACAGCTCCCTGTTCAGCCTCAGCCCCAGCATCCTCTTCAGATCATCATTTGTATATCCGAAGACCTTATTACCCTCTCCTGCCGTTACAAAGAGAGTTTCATTATATTCATAAACCGCAAGATTAAGCCGTGCCAGAAGCTTTGTCACCAGATCATAAACTCCGGAATTTGCGTAATATGCCTGGTACAGCTCACCGGTCGAAGGCCTGCTCTTTGCTATTTCCTCTCCGGAAATGAGCAGGCTGAATATTTCCATTGCAACAGATATCGTCTTGTCGTCCATTTATCTTCCTCATCCCCGGGCAGTCCCGGGCGGATCATAGTATACCTATCGTAAAATAACCTGACGAACGTGCCGAATGCTCGCCCCGGAGTGCGTCTCGAAACGCCTGATGGCGTTTCGGAACCTATAATCTCACGAACCGCATCGTCCTCACGCTGCCCGGCCCCAGCTCGGTCAGTTCATCCCCATATTCGATACGGAAGGCCAGATCTCCGAACCGCGCTTTCTCTTCTTTGGTAAAGAACTCCGCCGCATAGCCCTCCAGAAAAGTCTCCGGCTCTGCGAAGCTCTCCGTCATATTGTATTTATCCTTCTTCGCGAGGTGCACCAGAAATGAATAATAATCCCGGTTCCGGTATACCTCCTTGCCGAATTTGGTTTCATATATCGCATTCAGTTCATTTAAAGTGAGGCTGTCCCAGCGCTTTATCCGGTCCAGAAGCTCCCGGAAAAGGAAGGCGAAATTCTGTCCCGTCATCCTGGACAGCTTCTCATCCTCATATTCAAAAGCAAGATCCGGCTTCGGGATCTTACGCTTCTCCTGCTCCTCATCGGTTGAAACTGCCTCGTCCACCAGCTTATTTATACTGTATATCGAAAGGGATTTACGCCTTCTGGGCATTAAAAACGGCGCGATCACCTGCAGCATTCCGCCGGGATCATCCTTCAGCTCCAGCTGACGCAGCGTCTCCCTGAAATCAAATGCAGGTCTGAGGGATCTAAGCTTGGCCCGTTCCATCATTTCACCCGACATGCGCGACAGTTCAACCGCATCCTCCATGAGCATCCGGTGGCTCTCTATCGTCTTCTTAAGCTCGGTCTCCAGCTGCGTGATCTCCTTTGAAGCAAAACGCGCCGCCGCCCTGTCCACCAGCTGCTTGTTCTTCTGAAACGACTTCCTCTCCAGTTCAAACCATTTGGACATCCTGTCCATATATTCGCGGCTCCGTTCCAATCCACGGGGCAGATCCTCCCTCAGCAGCCGCGTTACCTCCAGACGTTCCTTCTTCAGCAGCTCCACCTCAAGATTTATCCGGCGGATCACATCGATACCGCCCTTGAAATTCTCAGTCCGGATCATCTTGGTGAGCAGCAGCTGTTCCGTTGAAATGTTGCTCTCCTCACGAACCTCCCTGGTGGAAAGATAGAATTCAATGCCGTCAACGGTGATGGAATATACAACCTCCCCGTCCTGTACCATGCTTTCGATCATCCGGACGAAGCCCTCCCGTCTTGTATGGCTTTCCGGATCATAAAAGGGAAATACGAAGGGCTTCCCGTCATTACGGATCTTGTCAAAGATGAAGCGCGCAAGCTCTCTCAGGTTCTCCCGCGAGCCGATATCACTGTCCTCAGCTCCGGCGAAAACTCCCGGAAAATCCCTCAGCAGCAGCCTTGTGAGAAATCTTTCCGCCTCCTCATATTTTACCGCTCTTCCGTTAAAATGGTTTTGTTCGATCAGAAACCTGAGCAGTCCCATGATGATATAGCCCATATCCAGATCATGGTACTGACCTTCTTTATATTGGGCAAAGGAGGTTTCGGACAGCACAAAGAACGGATAGTACTTTTTCAGGTACAGCATCCGTTCTTCTTCCGTGCCTATTATTTCATTTATCAGGATATGCTCCTCTGCCATGACTTTTCCATTGATCCTTAAATTATATCGGGTTGCCGGCACCGCACGACTCCGGATGCTGTGCATCCGGAGCGTGAGGCGGCCGGAGACGCTCCGCGTCTTGGCCGCCCCGTAAATAAATACATGATCAATCTGAAACATAAATGTTTCGATTGATCACATATTTATTTCCGTGGTGCCGGCAAAAACACCATATATTGTATCAGATTCCACTTTGAATCACAAGGTTTTGCGGAATAAAACTTTGCATTTTGAACAGTTCGAGGATGGAGGTTTTTCACCTTTATCACGCAAAAACCCCCCGGATTTATACTCCGGAGGGTTTTCGTTATACATATATTATTCTGCCTTACCTGCTGAACCGAATACAGCTACGCGATCCTTAACCTCATCGCGGATAGCCTGTGCGCCGGGAGCAAGAAGCTTACGGGGATCGTAGCCCTTACCCTGCTGATCCTTACCCTCTTCGATGTACTTACGGGTAGCAGCAGCGAATACCAGCTGGCACTCGGTATTTACATTTACCTTTGCAACGCCCATGGAAATGGCTTTTTTGATCTGGTCATCGGGGATTCCGGAACCACCGTGAAGAACGAGCGGTGTGTCGCCAACCTTCTCCTTAACTGCTGCAAGTGTGTCAAATGAAAGACCTGCCCAGTTAGCGGGATACTTGCCGTGGATATTTCCGATACCGCAAGCCAGCATTGTTACGCCGAGAGCGTTAACTGCTGCACACTCTTCGGGATCTGCGCACTCGCCGGCAGATGTAACGCCGTCTTCCTCGCCGCCGATACCGCCAACCTCTGCCTCAAGAGAAATGCCCTTCTCCTTGCAGATTGCAACCAGTTCCTTGGTCTTCTCAAGGTTCTCCTCAAGCGGAAGTGAAGAACCGTCGAACATGATGGATGTGAAGCCTGCTTCGATACAAGCCTTAGCTCCTTCATAGGTTCCGTGATCCAGATGCAGAGCAACCGGAACAGTGATGCCGAGAGACTCGTCCATAGCCTTAACCATGGCGGTAACCGTCTTGAAACCGGTCATGTACTTACCTGCACCCTCGGAAACACCAAGGATAACGGGAGTCTTAAGCTCCTGGCACTCAAGCAGGATGGACTTGGTCCACTCAAGATTGTTAATGTTGAACTGAGCAACCGCATAGCCGCCCTCAACTGCCTTCTTCAGCATATCTGTAGCTGATACTAACATGTGTCTGATACCTCCGTATATGATATTTTAAAACGGATCATTTCAGGTCCGTCAGCCTGTACTAACTGCATCCCATTATATTACACTTGAGAGCTTTTAACAATGACTTCTTTTCAGAATTTCACCACAATTATCCCGTCGATCACCCTGATGGAGCCGTCCTCCGGGAAAGAGGGCATTTTCTTCAGTTCCTTCTTATCCTTCAGCTCGTCCTCCGTCACATAGACTGCATCGAAGCCGCACCACTGCTGCAGATAGAACTCCATACGCTTCTTGTTCTTTTTTGAATACTTAAGAGGATTATCAACATAGGGTGCAAGCTGTACGGCAGTATACTCCTCCCAGAGATCAAG
>ONWK01000376.1 GCA_900321505.1 uncultured Eubacteriales bacterium | reverse complement strand
GTAAAGCCGGCGGAGAAGGAACGGGTCTTCCGCATGATGGATGATATAACCGACCAGGTGACAAGCGACGAGCAGTGCTTCACCTTTACTGAAAAAAAGATAGACTACAGCCTTCGGTACGGCGATATCATGGTCGTCAGGTCCAACAGCCATTATCTTCAGATCATCGATAAGGATCTGGCGGAATTCAAGACCCGTATGAATTTCAGCGAGGCTGAGGATATACTCGCATCCGACGGACGTTTTCTTCTGATCAACCGCGGCATGCTTGTAAATATGGACTATATCTCCGATTTCAGCGACGGGGTCTGCATGATAGACAACAGCATCTATCTCCCCTATAACGTAAAGAAGCATAAGGAGCTGGAGCAGTCCTACAGGAATTACATTTTTGCCAAGCTGAGACAAAATACACTGAAAGGCTAAGACCATGGGCATACAGGAATATTTCACCATTCTTCTCTGCAGACTTTTCGTGATCCCCGCAGGGATCCTCTGTCTTGCGCCCATGAAGAACCAGCTTATCTTTGACCGTAAAAGGATTCTGTTCCGTATGGGGGCTGTGGTTCTGGCTCTGCTTCCGGCAGGAGCCTATGTTGACTATGCATTCCATCCCTCGCCCTATATAGTTCTCGGGGTCGAGATCATACTTTTCTTTTTCGCATACTGCAGCTGCCTTACCGCCACCCGCGGTCAGGCTGCCGCCGTATTTACCTTTGTATGCGTCATAATGGCAGTTGTTTCAAACCTGGGCCATGCCGCTGCCGCGCTTCAGGATCCCTCCTCCGGCGCGTACAACTACAGCGTCACCTTCGGACTGACAAGTCTTTGCCTGAGCATACTTGCATGTGTCCTTCTTTTCCATCCCATGAAGAAATACATAAGCTTTCTGATAGATCACATGAACCTGTGGTTCATCTGGTGGGCGACCATCATCGTATCCGCAGTCTTTCTGCTCCTGGAGATCTTCATCGTCCCCGTGAAATATGAGACGCTGTATGTCAACAGAGTTTTCACGGTTTTCTGGGTTATCCACAGCTCTGTCCTGGTGCTTGAGATCCTGCTGGGAACGCTTTTCTACTATATCGTAAAGAATCTGCTCCGCACCGCAGAGCTTCAGCTGCGTACCAACATCCTGGAAATGCAGGAAAACGCATATGAGAAGCAGCAGCGCTACATCGAAGAAAATTCCCGCATGCGTCACGATTTCAAGCACGCTCTCCGCAGTATCCGCATGATGGTGGATGAAAAGAATATGGACGAACTGAACGCCTTCCTCGATAAATATGTAAGCTCCTTCCCCGAGAAGGAGATCCTGAACTACTGCAATAATTATGCACTCAATGCAACACTGAACTATTATGCGGCAGAAGCCGCTTCAAACGATACCGAGGTCGACATCCGTATCGACCTTCCTCCCGCTGATAAAATGGTTCTGAGCGACACGGAGCTGTGCAGTATCATAGGTAATATCCTTGAAAATGCCGTCCATGCAGCCTCCAACCGGAATGACGGTCCGCGTTATATCAATCTCATTACCCGTGTCGTAAATGAAAAAGAGCTCTACATCACCGCCGCAAACTCCTTTGACGGTAATGTAAAGCTCAGAAATTTCAACTATCAGACTACCAAAAAGAAAGGCAGGGGTATCGGCCTTCGCTCCATTACCTCCATAGCCGAAGCTCACGGAGGCATCGCCGAATTCCATCATGACAGATGCGAATTCTATTCGGATATCCTGATCCCTCTCAGCCAACCAGCTCAGTAAAGGCTTCTATCTGAGCCTGTTCTCTGGTCATGCCCTTTTCCTCATTCCGGGCAGTCAGGTGCAGCATTTCCTTATAATCCGCAGGAATGATCTTCTTGAACCTTCCGACCATATTGTCAAAATCATCCAGGATCTGCTGTCCCTTGGCGGATCCTGTGTATTTTACATGGGCTTCTATGATCTTCTTCAGCTCTTCCTTCTCATTCCGCTGCTCGATCTTCTCCATCAGTACAAGCTCCTTGTTGAGGTTCTTGTAAAGAGAATTCTCCTCATCCAGAACATATGCAATACCGCCGCTCATACCTGCCGCGAAGTTCTTGCCCGTAGGTCCGAGGATCACGGCCTTTCCTCCGGTCATATATTCACAGCCATGCTCTCCTACGCCTTCCACAACTGCAGTCACGCCGGAATTTCTTATGCAGAAACGTTCTCCTGCCATACCTGCCACATATGCCTCACCGCTGGTTGCGCCGTAAAGCGCAACATTTCCGATGAT
>ONWK01000118.1 GCA_900321505.1 uncultured Eubacteriales bacterium | reverse complement strand
TGGGAGAGCGTTCTGGGCTACGGTTACGCCAATCTCTGCCGTATCGTCGAGGATAATAACCTGGCCGGAAGTCTTGCGGGCAAAGGCGCATTTGGCTGGGATGGATGGACAGGGCCGTATGTGCTTATCGATCCGGATGAGGAAATGTCGATAACCTTATTTATCCAACGCGCGAATTCGGGAACCACAAGGCTGTCAAGAAGCCTGGTGAATGCAGTTTACGGGGAACTGTGACAGTTCCCTTGAAAGGAAAAAAGCAACATGGAAGAAACGAAGAAGAGAGGCTCCTTCCGGGGGTCGTTAGGTTTTGTGCTCGCGGCGGCAGGCAGTGCGGTAGGACTGGGAAATATATGGCGTTTCCCTTACCTCGCGGCGAGAGGCGGAGGAGGAGTATTCCTGATCCTCTATCTGGTTCTGGCAGTAACCTTCGGTTACACACTGCTCACTACAGAGGTGGCCATCGGACGAAAGACCAAGCAGAGCCCGCTTACAGCCTATGGAAAGATGCATAGGAAATTCGGCTGGATAGGTATATTGGCAAGTCTGGTTCCATTTCTTATCATGCCGTATTACTGTGCCATCGGCGGCTGGGTTGTAAAATACTTTGTCGCATTCCTTACGGGCCACGGTGCGGAAGCTGCCGAGGATGGATATTTTACCGGGTTTATCACGGGCAAGACCGAGCCGATCATTTTTACCTTTATTTTCCTCTTCGTATGTACGGCCATCATCATAATGGGCGTTAGCAAAGGCATAGAGGGCTTTTCGAAGATCATCATGCCTATACTGCTGGTGCTGGTCCTTGCCATTGCGATATACTCGCTTACGATAGAGGGCACGCGGCCTGACGGAACTACCGCAACGGGAATGGACGGATTAAAGGCCTATGTGGTGCCGAACTTTGATGACATGAGTTTTAACACCTTCTGTAAGGTCCTGATGGATGCTTTGGGGCAGCTCTTCTTCAGCCTGAGCGTGGCCATGGGTATCATGATCGCTTACGGAAGCTATGTTTCCGATGATGCTAATCTGGTAAAATCCATAAACCATATAGAGATCTTCGACACATCCGTGGCTTTTCTTGCCGGAGTAATGATCATTCCCGCGGTATATGCATTCCAGGGCCCCGAGGGTATGGCTCAGGGACCGTCGCTTATGTTCGTGTCACTTCCGAAGGTATTTGCCAGGATGGGTTCGATCGGAAATGTGATCGGAACATTGTTCTTCGCCATGGTGCTCTTTGCGGCAGTGACCAGCGCCATGTCCATACTGGAGGCTGTCGTATCCGGACTTATAGATAAATTCAACTGGAAGAGGAGCAAGGCAACTCTGATCGAGGGAGTTGCGGCGCTTGTGATCGGCGTCATCGTATGCCTCGGATACAACGTGCTTTATTTTGAGGTGAAGCTGCCCAACGGTTCCAAGGCGCAGATACTGGATATCCTGGATTATGTCACAAATAATCTGCTGATGCCTGTTATCGCCATCGCCACATGTATAATGGTGGGCTGGGTAATAAAGCCGAAGACTATAATAGACGAGGCAACAAAAAACGGCGAACGATTCGGCCGCCGGCTGTTATACATTGCCATGGTCAAATATGTGGCGCCGGGACTGCTGATAGTCCTGCTGCTGATCTCCTCGGGAATAATAAATACAGGCAGTTGATACAATTTGGGGACGGTACCCGGATGGCAAGAAATACAGTTGGTAAAGATATGGGGACGGTACCCGGATGGCAAGAAATACAGTTGGTAAAGATATGGGGACGGTACCTGACAGGCTTGAAAAGCATGGCCTGTCAGGTACCGTCCCCAAGTTGTTTGTTACGCTGTCAGTTCATCAGCGCTATCATGTTGTCAGTTCATCAGCGCTATCATTTTTTCAGTATCATATTCCCTGATAAGAAGCTGCCCCTCGCGGGATTCAGTCTCTTTATCGGTTACTATCACTTCGGCATTCGCCGGATCTTCGGTGATCTCAGACGCCATCATTTCGAAGAAACTATATACATTTATTATTTCCGTGGTATGGAAATGATCCAGCAGGAAGGACATGTCTGTCGTGCCGGCAACGGCCACGCTGCCGCTTCTTGCCATGTTCAGCCAGACGAATTCCATGGTGTTCAGATCTAAACCGAACAGATAGGCAAAGGTACTTGCGCAGTTGACAAGGAAGGACGACTGAACCGTTTTGGGCTCGTAGATCTCACCTGAGCCGACCTTATCCCTTAGCATGTATCCGGCTTTGCAGAAGCAGGATTCGAAGTTGAGACCGGAGTATACATTGTCGCAGAAGATGATGTATCTGATATCCGGGTATGTCTTGCGGAATTCTTCGATATCCACATCAAAATACTCCGAACCGCCGTTAAAGCCGTTGGTAACATCGCCGGAGTAGGTTATGGCCGGTGACTGGTTTGAGGCCATGGTGCGCCAGCTGAATTCCTTTGCCTCTCCTTTTTCAGTGATGCCGAATACGGAGAGATCGATGTCATTTACCTTCTCCCAATAGGTGAACCCGCGGATCACCCTGCAGTCCGGAACAGGAAGCCTGGAGCCCCGGGTAAGCACGCCGAAGCCTCCCTGAGAGGTGCTTTCCTGCAGAGGCAGAGCGTAACGCTTCATGTCGGGATCGATATATACGCGGCCAAGCTTATCCTTAAGCGCAGCCTTCAGCATGGTCATTATTTTTGTCTTCAGGGCAGCAGTCTGTCCGGCTGTGATCATGGATCTTCTGGAACTCTGTTCCTCTTCGGTCTCGGTATGGACCTTCAGCAGATTGTGCTTTGTAAAGGCAAATGTTCTGGCTCCCGTACCCTGTGTACCTGAATATCTGAGCAGGAGCTGCAGCAGGATGATGACATTGCCGGACTCCAGAGTATCCAGCAGGTTATCGAGCTCTTCACCGCTTTCACAGCGGCTGATAAGGTAATTGAGATTTCTCAGAACCGCCGAAGTTCCCTTACCCTTCTTCAGGATATCCGCAGCCTCGAGGATGCGGCGCCTTTTCATGGCGGCTTCGAATTCGGAGTAAACGGATTCATTTCCCCTGCCGCGCATGGCATTCACAAAGGTTTGTGCCTCTTCGGAAACAGCTTTGTAATGTATGTGATGCAGAAGTCCGTTCCAGAGCTTCTTTTTCTCATAGCAGCTGCGAAGATCCACACGTCCGGCTTTGAAAAGTTCATTCATCAGAGAAGTAATGAACTTGCGGTCCTGATTCTTCAGGTTCAGCTGCTTCATGTCGGTGTTGTTGTATACAAGGAAATTCATTTCGTCTGTGAGACGTATCACATCGGACATGTATAAACCGCCTGCAAGCCGCAGATCACGGGTATCCAACAGCAGCTTTACCGCGGTATTCTTCGACGCGATGGTAACGGGCGTGAATTTACGGTCTATGATAAATTCCTTCACAAGCTGGTACTGGATGTCGGACAGCGGTCTGGTGCCTGCAAGCAGCCCGGAAACCATTTCCTCAAGCTTTACAAGGGCTTCATCCTCAGTGATCACTGAAAAATCCTTTATGGAAGCTGCTTCCTTAAAAGCCGTGCGCTCCATTTTTTCCTCAAATACGGAACGTCCGCCCTCGGAGAAATCACCGAAGCCGTAGGTTCTGGTGTAATGCAAAAGCTGGTCAAAGAGCAACCGGTCCGGTGAAAGAGCGCGGACGCTCTCCGGAAAACCCTCGTAGAATGGCTGAGGTACATTTTCACCGAGTTCCTTTGAAGCAAAGCGGATCATGTCGGGGGTGAGAAGCTTCTCGCCCGAGGTGATGCGGATGTTGAAAAGATTTGCAAGGGCGAAAAGTGTTTCAAAACGTGAGTCGGACTGCACATTCTGCACGCCGCCGGTTTCCGTATTCGCATCGACATGCGGATCATTTACAAAAAAGTGCTTCTGAAACAGGTATTCTTTATATAGCTTCTTCATTTTTTTCCTTTCTCCCCCCCGATATTGCCGGACTTAATGATTGACAGTCAGTGAAGTAAGCCCGGCTAGCTGGGGTTTGCACGATATCATGCCGCATTTTTCATCGGAGAGGAGTAAGCGGCATTAGCTGTGCGGATATCGGCGATATTACCGGATTATCGCCCAAAAGAAGTAAATCCGGTTAGCTGCCGACAGAAAGATGATAGCACATAATGAGGGGATTGTCATTAAACTTGCGGTAGAATCCGGCATAATTTGGTTATATTTTTCCTTGAGTTATCAG
>ONWK01000338.1 GCA_900321505.1 uncultured Eubacteriales bacterium | reverse complement strand
GCTGAGCGGCACGCTGATAGACAAGATGAAGGAGCTGGGAATACTGGGAGACATGCCGGAGACAGGGCAGCTGAAGTTTGATTTTCTGTAGAGGAGCAGGGGTTGGAGGATGTCGTTCCGAGTGGGTATAGCAGACCCATAAAACCTTGAAAAACAAGGGGAGAATATCAGGCTGGTATCGCATTTTTGTGGTGCGAAATTATGGGTTATATGTTATACTATAAGTTACGGGATTGTATGAATTTGTTTAAGAGAACAAGGTAATTTGTTGCGGCGGAGCCGCCTGTCAGTAATGGTGTCTCACACTCACGCTACACCGGACAGACGGCTCCGCCGCTACAGGATAAAGTTTGAGGGGCTCTATTTCAGAAATATGATGTAACATTGAATTACGAAGAGATTGTATATGTTTCAAGATTACGAAAAGATTGCAATACTTTTTAATCGATGGAATCTATATAGATAAGCCAATGATCAGACGGAGATATACAGAATAAGGATTATCAGTTATGACGGCTTACACAGGTATAAAAGCGGTTATTTTCGACCTCGACGGAACTCTTCTAGATACTTCAGAAGGGGTTATCCGGTCGGTGAAATATATGCTGGATCAGCTTGGGTATGAGGCACTTCCGGAGGAAATGTACCGCACCTTCATAGGTCCGCCGATACATCACAGAATGAAGCAGATCTATGGGATCACGGATGAAGAGGCGGCGGTGGCCATGCATACCTTCAGAGACCATTATGTGGAGGGAGACCTTTTCTATGCTTCACATTATGATGGCATGGAGAAGCTTTTGCAGGATCTGAACGGGGATGGTTACAGGCTGGGGGTCTGTACGTACAAGCGTGAGGATCAGGCTAAAGTATTGCTTGAGGATAAGGGCCTGGCGAAGCATTTCCAGGTTATACATGGTCAGGATGCGGAAGGCAGACTGAGTAAGTCAGAGGTGCTGCAGCTTACCATGAAGGATCTCGGTGTGACACCGGAGGAGGCTGTAATGGTGGGTGATGCATATACTGATGCTGAGGGTGCTGCAGGCGCTGGAACGCATTTCCTTGCGGTGACATATGGATTCGGATTTCAGACAGCAGAGGATGTCATGAAGTATCCGAATATCGGGGCTGCAGGAACGCCGGTGGAGATACGCCAGGTTCTGGAGAGTTTGAAACATCGCCAGTGAAGCATGTAATCATGAGCGGACACCGCAATTTGGTGGACTGTGTTGTGAGCCGAAGAACCGGGCGTGAGCGCGGGCAAAGTGAGTTTACGGATATCTATGGATGATTGAAAAACTCTTCGGCCTGTGAGAATGAAAGACATATATCCACAAGGAGAGGAACTGCATATGAGCAGAAACAGATATTTGCTCGACTGTACCTTAAGGGACGGCGGGTATCTGAATGACTGGGAATTCGGTCATGATAATATGGTGAATATATTTGACAGGGTAGTCAGTTCAGGTACCGATGTGATAGAGATCGGTTTTCTTGATGACCGCAGGGCATTTGATATGAACCGGAGCATCATGCCATCCACCGACTGCGTCGAGAAGATCTATGGAAGGCTGGATCGGAAGAATACCATGGTTGTGGGAATGATCGACTACGGCACCTGTGATATCGGTAATATCCAGCCATGTGAAGAGTCATATCTTGACGGGATCCGGGTGATCTTCAAGAAGGACAAACGTGTTCCGGCCATAGATTACTGCCGTCAGGTTGCAGAACTGGGATACAAGGTATTTGTGCAGCTGGTTTCCATTTCCAGTTATAATGATGATGAGCTGAAAGATGTGGCCTCACTCGCAAATGCCATCCATCCGTATGCGGTTTCCATGGTGGATACCTACGGCCTGCTGAACCCGACGGAGCTTACACATATTGCGGATATCATGAATGAGGAACTGTCACCTGAGATCATCCTGGGGTTCCATGCGCATAATAATTTTCAGCTGGGATATATAAATGCAACTACAGTGCTGGATTATCCCACTGACCGTGATATCCTTGTGGACGGAACGCTTTACGGTATGGGAAAGAGTGCCGGAAATGCGCCGCTTGAGCTCATTGCCATGTACATGAATGAGCATTTCGGAAAGAATTATGTGGTGACTGAAATGCAGGAGGCTATAACCTCAAGCATACTGGATTTTCAGCAGAAATCACCCTGGGGCTATCAGCTCTTTTACTATATCGCGGCATCGAACAAGGTTCATCCGAATTATGTGTCACATCTGATGAATAAGAGGACTCTTTCGATAACAGCGGTTAATGAAATACTCCAGAAGATCCCGGAGGATCAGAAGCTTGAGAAGAATATGAAGCTGATCGAGGAGCTTTATCTGGAATATCAGAAGGAGGAATGCGACGACACGGCTGATCTGGAGAGGCTTTCAGAAGCTCTTGGCGGACGGGAGGTGCTGATCATCGGACCGGGCGCGACGATCAGTTCACATACTGAAAAGATCAGGGGATACATAACTGACCAAAAGCCGGTGGTGATATCGATCAATTATATTCCGGCTAATATCCATCCGGATTATATGTTTGTTACAAATACATCAAGATATCTGCAGTCTGCCACACAGATGCACGCGGAGGAAAATGCGGATGTCAGACTGATAGCGTCCTCCAATCTGAAGAGGAGCGCCAGGGAATTTGATTATGTGGTAAATTATTCTCGCATCATCGACGAGAATGCAGTCTTTCCGGATAATTCGATGTGCATGCTTATCAGGACACTTATGCACTGCGGCTGCAAAAAGGTTATACTTGCCGGACTTGACGGGTATTCGGCAGATAATGTCAATTACTTCGATGTAGCGAAAGCGTATAGCTTCCTGAGTGAAAAGGCGGAGGCTCTGAACCGGTATGCGATTGATTTCTTTGCGTCCATAAGAGAGAAGGTTGACGTCAGATTCCTTACACCGTCGGCATATGAGGTATAAACATGAAGATCAAGGCGGCAAAATATATATCAGAGTTTTTCGTATCTCATGGTGTGACGGACTGCTTTATGGTCACCGGAGGAGGAGCCATGCATCTGGATGATGCATTGGGCCATCAGGAGGGACTGAAATGCACCTTCAATCATCATGAGCAGGCCTGTGCCATAGCTGCGGAGGGATACACAAGAATGACCGGACGGATCGCCCTTGTCTGCGTGACCAGTGGACCCGGCGGTACAAACGCCATCACCGGAGTTATGGGCGGCTGGGTGGATTCCATACCCATGTTTGTTCTGTCGGGCCAGGTGAAGAGGGAGACAACAACCTGGTCATGCCCTGAGCTGGGTCTGCGCCAGCTGGGTGATCAGGAGTTTCAGATCGTTGATTCCGTAAAGAATATGACGAAATATGCGGTAATGGTAACTGAACCGAAGGAGATAGCATATCATCTGGAAAAGGCATGGTATCTTGCCAAAGATGGGCGCGGAGGACCGGTATGGCTGGATGTGCCGCTTGATGTACAGGGCGCGATGGTCGATACGGAGGAAATGATACATTTTGATGAGAAGGAGATCCTCCGGCACTGTGCTCCGCAGGATGATGAGACATGTCATTCTGAACCGGAGGCAGAGAAACTCATGGACGAAGCAAAGCTCCGTGAGATTATAAATAAGATCCGCAGCGCGAGAGCTCCTCTGATCCTTGCCGGAACGGGTATCCGTCTTGGAAATGCAGAGGAGGAGTTCCTGGCATTCGTAGACAAATATAAGCTTCCAGTGGTCACTGCCTGGAACGCTAATGATACTATCGCATTTGATAACCCGTATTACGTGGGTATGCCCGGAACTGTGGGTATCAGATCAGGTAATTTTGCGGTGCAGAACTGTGATCTGCTGATAAGCCTTGGGTGCCGGATGAATATCCGGATGATAGGATATAATCATTTTGATTTTGCAAAGAATGCTGAAAAGATAGTTGTAGATAT
>ONWK01000105.1 GCA_900321505.1 uncultured Eubacteriales bacterium | reverse complement strand
TCGGAACCGTCTGGTACTGTATGTCACGTGGCTGTTGACGGCCGCTATGCAGGGCATCTGATCATTTCCGATGTAGTACGGCCGACCTCGGCAAAGGCTATGCAGGAGCTGCAGCAGCAGGGCATCAGGACGGTCATGCTGACGGGAGACAGCAGAACAGTGGCGGAGCGTGTGGCGAAGGAGCTTGGCATTACCGAGGTGCGCGCGGAGCTGCTTCCGGGAGACAAGGTTGCCGAGGTTGAAAAACTGCTGGCGGAAAAGAAACCCAAAGAATGTCTGGCTTTTGTGGGCGACGGAATAAATGATGCGCCTGTGCTCACCAGGGCTGATATAGGAATCGCCATGGGAGCCATGGGATCGGATGCGGCTATTGAGGCTGCGGATATTGTTCTTATGGATGATGATCCCGCGAAAATATCCCTTGCACAGAGGATATCAAGGAAAACCCTGGGCATAGTAAGGCAGAATATAACCTTTGCCATCGGAGTAAAGGTGCTGTGCCTGATCCTTGGAGCCTTGGGCATCGCAAATATGTGGATCGCCATTTTTGCCGATGTCGGAGTAATGGTGCTGGCCGTACTTAACGCGGTCAGAGCATTGAGAATATGAAATATCAGGGGACGGTTCCGGCAGGTTCGGAACCGTCTCTGTTCGATTAGCCTTTTTTCCGGATAATATGCTATAATACGGATATACATGCTTAAGAAACGGGATCCGGTTATGGCAAAAAAGTATATTCTGATAACATCAATAATCCTTTCTGTTTTTTTTATCCTTTCATGGATCACTCCTTTTTGCAATCTATATGCAAATACGGTCTATGGGATCATTTCCGATGCGCTGGGATTCATTACAGGGATCATTCCCGTTAATCTCGGGGAATGTCTTATGTATATCCTGGCTCTCTGCACTTTCACTGCAGCGATCCTGTCATTACTGCTGATCTTTCTCAGAAAAAAACCGGGATTTAAGAGTTTTACCGTAAGATATCTTAAGATCCTGGCCTGCACAGCAATGACCTTTCTGCTGTTATATATGTTTAACTGGTGGCTTCCCTTCAGAAGCGGCCTTATGGGCGGTGTGCTTGATCCGTCGAACGACTACAGCTTTGAGGAGCTTGAGACCCTGAGAAACTATTTCGCGGAAAAGACAAATGAATTGTCGGAGGAAGTGCTGCGTGACGGCGACGGTAAGCTTATTTATACCGAAAAGGAGGAAGTATGCCGTCAGATCAATGAGAGCATGAAGGGGCTTTCCGGGGAATTCAGCAGACTTTCGGGATACTATCCGCCGGTAAAAGAGGCCTACTGCTCCGATGTGCTGCGATGGATGTATATCGGAGGCTTTACCTATCCCTATACTATGGAGCTCACAATGAGCAGCTATGTGTCAAGGCTTTATTATCCAGCACTCTATGCGCATGAAGCCAGTCATCATCAGGGATATTACAGGGAAAATGAGGCGAATTTTTTTGAATACCTGGGCTGTAACGGATGCGAGGACCCATTTATCCGTTATTCCGCAAATATAGAAATGTATTATTATCTGGATGAGTCCTACAGGGAAGCGCTTTCAGAAGAATTCCCGGGACATGAGGAAGAGCATTATAAAGAGCAGGTACAACTGTCTTCCCTGATCTCAAAGGACGAGAAAGCTGCAAGAGCCGATGTGGAAGCACTTTATAAGCAAAAATCACACCCGCTGCAGAACCTGTCGGAGAAAGCCGCAAAGATAGCTGATACGGGGTGGAAGACACAGGGTAAGCTTATTGGAGAGGAGGGCTACGGCGGCGTAGTGAATCTTCTTCTGGAGTATTACAGAAAAAATCCTGAAAGTTTCCATTTGCCATAAGATGCTTATTGTCGTATAATGTCTGAGTATCGGTCGCCGGAAGGGCGAAATGAATTAAAACCGGGAGGAAAAGATAATGGCAGAGCTTACACCCATTAAGGAAGGTAAGGTAAGAGAGATCTATGATAATAACGACAGTCTGATCATGGTTGCAACAGACCGTATCAGCTGCTTTGACGTGATACTTAAAAATAAGATCGTGAAGAAGGGCGCGGTTCTTACGCAGATGTCCCGCTTCTGGTTCGATATGACGAAGGATATCCTTCCGAACCATATGATCACTACAGATGTAAACGAAATGCCCGAATATTTCCGTAAGCCTGAATTTGACGGCAATTCCATGATGTGCAGAAAGCTTACCATGCTGCCGATAGAGTGCATCGTTCGCGGATATATCACAGGCTCAGGATGGGCAAGCTACCAGAAGAACGGAACGGTATGCGGAATAACCCTTCCTGAAGGACTGAAGGAGTCGGACAAGCTTCCCGAACCCATCTATACACCTTCTACAAAGGCTGAGATCGGTGATCACGATGAGAACATTTCCTTTGAGCAGTCGGTTGAGGTGCTTGAGAAGGAATTCCCCGGAAAGGGCCGTGAGTATGCTGAAAAGCTGAGAGATTATACCATCGCGCTTTATAAGAAATGTGCCGATTATGCGCTTACAAAGGGAATAATCATTGCGGACACAAAGTTTGAGTTCGGTCTGAACGAGGATGGAGAGATCGTTCTCGGAGATGAGATGCTCACACCGGATTCTTCACGTTTCTGGCCGGCAGAAGGTTATGAACCCGGTCATGGCCAGCCCTCATTTGATAAGCAGTTTGCAAGAGACTGGCTCAAGTCGGATGCAAACGAAAATCGTGAGGAGCCTGACAAGTGGTACCTGCCTCAGGATATCGTGGATAAGACCATAGGAAAGTACCTGCAGGCATATGAAATGCTCACGGGATCTCCGCTTAAATAGGGCAGAGTTATCCGGGGTAAAAATAAAAAGGGACGGTTAAGGGGTGACAGCTTTGTCATCCGGTAACCGTCCCTTTTGTTCGCTCAATTCTCGTATTTTGCGATGATCTCCGCATTGGTTTTTTCTGCGGCTTCCCGCATTTTCTTACGTTCTTCCCAAAGCTTATCCTTCAGCTCCGCATTTCCGTTCGCGATGATCTGAAGTGCGAGCCATGCGGCGTTCTTGCTGCCGTTGATGGCAACTGTAGCCACGGGGATTCCCGGAGGCATCTGTACGATGGAATAAAGAGCGTCCATGCCGTCCAGAACCGAGCCGGAGAGAGGAACGCCGATAACCGGGATCACTGTCTGGGAAGCAACGACTCCGGGCAGTGCAGCAGCCATGCCGGCGGCGGTGATGATCACCTGAGTACCGTTTTCATTTATCTCGTTGATATACGCGGTAAGCTGTGCTGCGGCGCGATGTGCGGAAAGACAGCGTACGGATACCTGAACACCGAAATCCTTTAACAGTTCTATGGCCGGTTCAACCTTAGGAAGGTCATTCGCCGATCCCATGATGATACTTGCTTTCATATGTTTACTCCTTACATATATGAATTGCGCCTCACCGACTTCGGAGGATCCGGATGTCATTACCGCACAGCCGCAGATCAGTGATATTCGCAATGGAAATCATACCATCTGCAGATGCGGGATGCAAGAAAAAGTGAAAGAAAAAGCAAATGAAAAGGAGAGATTTCCGGGGGATTTTTTATAGAGATTCTGTTATAATGATTTACGGGGTTATTATTATTTTTATATACGGAGGGAATGCAATGGGTAAATATATGATGGCGTTTGATGCGGGGACTACAAGTAACAGAACCATACTTTTTGATAAACGCGGACAGATAGTATCCGTAGCTCAGAAGGAGTTTACCCAGATATTTCCCAGACCGGGCTGGGTGGAACATGATGCTGCGGAAATATGGTCCTCTATGATAGGTGTTGCCGTAGAAGCCATGACCAAGGTGGGCGCCACCTTCAGGGATATTTCGGGTATCGGTATAACCAACCAGCGCGAGACCACGATAGTCTGGGACAGGGAGACCGGGGAACCGGTATATAACGCCATAGTATGGCAGTGCCGCAGAACCTCAGGGTACTGCGACGAGCTGAAGGCGGAGGGACTGACCGAATGGATAAGGGAAAAGACCGGTCTTCAGATAGATGCGTATTTCTCGGCAACAAAGCTGAGGTGGATATTGAATGAGATACCGGGAGTCCGTGAAAGGGCTGAGAGAGGGGAGCTTCTTTTCGGAACCGTGGATACCTGGCTGGTCTGGAAGCTTACGGGAGGAAGGGTGCACGTCACCGATTATTCCAATGCTTCACGTACGATGATGTATAACATCAACGAGCTGAAATGGGATGAGGAGATCCTGGAAAAGCTGGGTATTCCTGCATGTATGCTTCCCGAAGTCCGTCCGTCCAGTGAGATCTACGGCGAGACCTCCAAGGCCTTTCTCGGAGGAAATATACCGGTAGCAGGTATAGCCGGTGACCAGCAGGCGGCCTTATTCGGCCAGACCTGTTTCAATGAAGGGGATGCCAAGAATACCTACGGGACAGGATGCTTCCTTCTTATGAATACGGGAAATAAGCCGGTATTTTCAAAGAACGGGCTTGTAACAACTATAGCCTGGGGCATCGACGGAAAGGTGAAATATGCTCTGGAAGGATCCATCTTTATTGCAGGCGCCTCGGTTCAGTGGCTGAGAGATGAAATGAGACTGATCGATTCATCGGAGGATTCGGAGTACATGGCCAAAAAGGTTAAGGATACCAACGGCTGTTATGTGGTGCCGGCCTTTACCGGCCTGGGTGCGCCCTACTGGAACCAGTATGCCCGGGGAACCATAGTAGGTATCACAAGAGGTGTGAATAAATATCATATCATCAGGGCTACACTGGAGTCGATAGCATATTCCACCAGTGATGTTCTGAAGGCCATGGAAGCAGATTCCGGTATTAAGCTGGGTAATCTCAGGGTTGACGGAGGCGCTTCGGCCAATAATTTCCTTATGCAGACACAGGCTGATATTTCGAATGTTACGGTGATACGTCCGGATTGTGTGGAATCCACGGCCATGGGAGCGGCATATTTTGCGGGACTTGCCACCGGCTACTGGCGTGACAAGAACGAGATAAAGGTAAATATGGATATAGACCGCATCTTCAAGCCTCAGATATCGGCCGGGGAACGTGAGGAAAAACTCAGCGGCTGGAAGAAGGCGGTGGAAAGATCATTTGACTGGGCATAGTTCTGAAGCTGACATATTTCCTAAATGATAACGGCAGCATTTTTAATGGCTTTTTGCAATGTGAGATGATCAGCCGCATTATGATGACATAATGGCCGGAGCAGGACCGTATATTTATTCATTTTGTGATATAAAACGGCAAAAAAACGATCAAAAAGGGCCCGGTATTTATGCGGCTCCCGGGACCTTGTTTCCGGGAAACCGCGTGGATACCGGGCTTTTGATGTCCGTACTTCGGGACAGCACTCTGTGTAAATCTGCTTTTTCCGTATCGGATCATTCAGTCTTTCTGATATGCTCCGTAACTGTGATCGTAAATCCCGATGGAGAGACCATCATAGTTGATTTTGAGGAACTGGTCTCGGTGATCCGGTCACCCTGTGTATTTTTGAAACCGTTAGCCTTAAGCAGGTTATATGCTTCGTCAAAATCACGGACATTCATACGAATGGTTGAAATATCCTGAGGAACGGGCGCCTGTGAAACGGTTACATCGAAGGTTTTTCCGTCCTCTCCTGTATATCTCATGGAGACGCTGGTGATATCCTCATCATTGATACCGGTCTTCATGTGGCGGCGCTCAAAGCCGAGCGCTTCAAACAGTGCGATCACTGCTTCGGAATCCTTTGTTACGATAAACGGTGAAAAACTTGTGATTGTCATTCTGAAATGCCTCCTTGATGTATTTTTTATTATTGATCATATGCCGAACAGGGTCAGATGGCTTCATCTCTTATTCGGTCACAGTGACATGATAACAGATGTTTTGTCATAGAACTGTCACACTTTTCACTGCTGCGTTGATTATATCCGGAATCTGTGACAAAAAGGCATGCATGGTTAAAAAACACAAGAAAAAATCATTTCCGACTAAAAAATGCAAGAAAATGTCAAAAAAACTTAATTTTCTTATTTACAGATAGGATTTTTTCATGTATAATCGTGAACAGTTTTGCAGGACGGGAGAGTTTCTGCAGCAAATTATAATACAGAAAAGGAGAAACAGCTATGTCGTATGTTGATGAGGTTCTGGAGCTTGTCCAGAAGAGAGACAAGGATCAGCCGGAGTTTATCCAGGCAGTAACTGAGGTTCTGAATTCACTTCGTCCCGTTATCGATCAGGATGAGGAGAAGTATCGTAAGCTTGCTATCCTCGAGCGCATCACCGAGCCGGATCGTCAGATCATGTTCCGTGTACCCTGGGTAGATGATAACGGAAATGTACAGGTTAACCGTGGTTTCCGTGTACAGTTCAACAATGCTATCGGACCCTACAAGGGAGGTCTTCGCCTTCATCCGTCAGTAAACCTTGGTATCATCAAGTTCCTCGGCTTTGAGCAGATCTTCAAGAACAGCCTTACAACACTTCCCATCGGCGGCGGCAAGGGCGGTTCCGATTTCGATCCCAAGGGAAAGTCAGACAATGAGATCATGAAATTCTGCCAGAGCTTCATGACAGAGCTGTCCAAGTATATCGGTGCTGACCAGGATGTACCTGCAGGAGATATCGGAACAGGTGCACGCGAGATCGGTTTCATGTTCGGCCAGTATAAGAGACTTAAGGACGTATATGAAGGCGTTCTGACAGGTAAGGGACTTACCTACGGCGGATCTCTGGCACGTACAGAGGCTACAGGTTATGGTCTTCTGTATCTTACAGAGGAAATGGTTAAGTGCCACAACGATAAGATGGAGGGCAAGGTAGTTGCT
>ONWK01000108.1 GCA_900321505.1 uncultured Eubacteriales bacterium | reverse complement strand
GAGCGGAGTGAGAGCAAAAATGTTGCGATCATCATTTCCGAAAGGTTCATCGGCGAAAACTCCTTCTATCAGCAGGTCTATCACAGGATACTGCTGGAGCTGACCAGGAGGAATTTTGTGGCGATCCTGGAAGCCGTGCGCGTGGAGGACGAAGAAAGGGGCGAACTGCCCAAGCTGCTGTCCCTTAAATCCATTGACCAGATCATAATCATCGGAGAGATCAGCAACGCCTATCTTAAATCGGTGGTAAGGACCGGTATCGGATGCATTCTATTCGATTTTGAGAATGAAGACTTCGATATGGACGCGGTCATAAGCGATAACATGAACGGCGGTTATCTTCTTACCCGCCATCTTCTGAAGTCCGGCTGCCATACGGTGGGATTTGTGGGGAATTATTTCAGCACCCGCAGTAATCTTGACCGCTTTATGGGCTACCGTAAATATCTGATCGCGAATCAGCTGCCTTACGAGGAGTCATTTGTTATCAGCGACAGGGATGACCGGGGCATAGATATAGATCTCGTGCTTCCGAAGAAGCTGCCGGACGGCTTTGTCTGCACCTGTGACCTTACGGCGTACCGCCTCATACGCAAGCTTAACGAAGCGGGACTTAAGGTGCCGGAGGACATTTCCGTAGTAGGTTATGATGACTATGCTACAAACAAGATCGAAGGAGTGGAGCTTACCACTTATCATGTAAATATCGAGGAAATGGTCACGCAGTGCATGAACATGCTGGAACAGCACTGTGTTAACCCCGAATATCGTTACGGAACCGTGATAGCCTACGGCTGGCTGGTAGAGAGAAAGACCGGCAGGAAGGGATAGAAAGCGGGATGGGGCAATTGGGACGGTTCCTGACGGGCAGGTTTTCTGTCTGCCGGGAACCGTCCCTTCCGCATGAGAAGACATATGATCAGAGAAGAGGAAAATTATGGGTAAACTGATACTTACAATCGACGATATCCCGCAGAAGGTAACGATACCTCTTGTGGATTATCTCTCGGAAAAAAATATTCCTGCGGTTTTTTTCGCGGTGGGGGAAAATATAGAAAAGGATCCCGAGCCGGCGGTATATGCTTTGAGGAAGGGCTTCCTTATCGGAAATCATTCCTACAGTCATCCGGCCTTTTCCCAGCTCTCTTTTGAAGAGGCCTTAACCGAGATTCGGAAAACCGAGGAGCTTCTGGATCGCATCTATGAAGAGGCGGGAATCGAAAGAACGCTGAAATTCTTCCGCTTCCCTTACATAGATAAAGGCGGTGAAAAAAAGGAGAGATACCAGGCCCTGCTCAGGGAGGAGGGGTTTGTGAAGCCTGATGACAGCCGTGTTACGGCACCGGGATATCTCAGACAGGGATGGGATAAGGATGTGGATACCGCCTGTTCATTTGACTGCCAGGAGTACAATATCCCGCCGGGAACCATGACCATCGAGGATGTCATAAGACGCCTCAATGAAGGGGATCATGATGCAGGTTCTTCGGTTTTCGGCGACGATACTCAGATTGTGCTCTTGCATTCCCATGACGATACTGATAAACTTGTTCCAGGTTATTACCGGATCATCCTTGAGGAGATCCTTCGGCTGGGCGGAGAATTCATATCGCCCAAATGGATGGAGTGAGATCATGCTGTACTATCTTATCAAAGATACTTTAGAGGAATGCACCATAGAAGAGTGCCATACTGCAGGAGTTCCATATGTTGCTGTCCTTACCACCGAGGAGTGGCAGGAGGGTAAGGCCGGATTTGACATGGGTATCGATATGGAGCCGGATTCGAAGAATATCCACAATACCAAGGCGGAGGTAAACTACGATTCGCTTACCGGAACCTTTGCGGTGCCGAACCGCCGGGATTTTGAAAAGGAACCCTGGCGCTTTGCCTTTGCCATGGATGAAAAGGGTATAGTTTTCATCGATGACGGCGGTTATGCGGCGCATCTGATCCGCCGTGTAAAACGCGCGAAGAAATGGCATATTCCAAGCCTGGAACGTTTTGTGTATGATTTTCTTGAGCAGATCATTTACAGGGATCTTTCGATCATGGAAGGCTATGAACGGGAGCTGGATCAGATAGAGACTGCAATACAGGAGGGGAAGGCGGAGGAGGCGCTGATACGCGTGAATACCATCCGCGGTGAACTCCGTGATCTGAGGATACATTACGATCAGCTTATAGATCTGGGGCAGGAGCTGGAGGAGAATGAAAACGGCTTCTTCAGGTCGGAAAATGTCAGGTATTTCCATCTTTTTACAAACCGCATGATGAGGCTTTATGATTCGGCTACATCGCTGCAGGCTTATACCATGCAGGTGCGGGACCTTTATCAGGCACAGCTGGATATAAAGCAGAACCGCATCATGACGGTGCTTACAGTGGTGACCACCATCTTCATGCCGCTGACACTGATCGCCGGCTGGTACGGGATGAATTTCAGATATATGCCCGAGCTGGAATCACCCTGGGGCTATCCCATCGTGATCGGCGTAAGCCTTACGATAGCCATAGTCAGCCTTATCTTCTTCAAAAAGAAAAAGTGGCTGTAAAAAAAGTTAATTTAACTTTTTGTAAAAAATGTATTGACATTTAAAAAACAACGTCGTATAATCCCAAAACATAAAGGCAAGGGCGTCTTGGATATCATTCCAGGGCGCCTTGTTTATTGTCGCGAGCAATGAGCCGAGCGGACATGCGCATGTCCATTTGGCGAATGCCGCGAACGTTAAATACTCCGCCCCTCCTGGGCGGCCAAGATTAAGCCATGTTGCTTGTGGCGGAGTATTTGACTTAATAAAGATATGCTGTCACCAAAGGGAGACAGCAGGCGATGCAACGGTGTTTCGCTTCTCATGCAGATGACTACGCCGGCACCGTCCACTGCAGAAGAGAAGCACCGATCGTCCGAAAGAGAGGTGCTTTTTATGTTAGACGAATTAATGAGTTCATTGGACGGAGAGTTATTTGCGGTATGGTTCCTGATCGGCGCGGCTCTGGTGTTCTGGATGCAGGCGGGATTCGCGATGGTTGAGACAGGCTTTGCCAGAGCAAAGAACGCGGGCAATATCCTGATGAAGAACCTGATGGATTTCTGCATCGGCTGCGTCGTATTCATTCTTATCGGCTTCGGCCTGCTGCTTGGCGAGGATCTGGTGGGTCTGATCGGAAAGCCCGGCTTTGATATTTTTACAGAGTATGAGAACTTTGACTGGTCGAATTTCGTATTCAACCTGGTGTTCTGTGCTACGACGGCGACTATCGTATCAGGTGCCATGGCTGAACGTACAAAATTCCTCAGCTACTGTGTATACTCGGCGATAATTTCAGCGCTGATCTATCCCATCGAGGCTCACTGGATCTGGGGCGGCGGCTGGCTGGCACAGTGGGGCTTCCACGATTTCGCAGGCTCATGTGCGATCCATATGGTAGGCGGTATCGCAGCATTTGTAGGTGCCAAGATGGTTGGTCCCCGTATCGGAAAGTTCGAGAAGGATGAGAACGGCAAGGTTACCAAGGTCAATGCATTCCCGGGTCACAACATCCCGATCGGTGCACTGGG
>ONWK01000080.1 GCA_900321505.1 uncultured Eubacteriales bacterium | reverse complement strand
TCCCTTGCCACAGGATAATCCCGGGGAGAGTATATTCCGATGATACCGCATTCCTCGTGTATGCTCATTTTTTACTCCTTAAGTATCCTGATCAGTTTCCTGAAACCGCGGTTTCCACAAATTTACGGAATATGGGCTGCGGACGGTTTGGCCTTGACTTGAATTCCGGATGGAACTGCACTCCTATATAGAACGGATGGCCGGCAAGCTCAACCGTTTCCACCAGTTCTCCGTCAGGTGAAAGACCGGAGATCACAAGTCCTGCTTCCGTCAGCTTATCACGGTAATCGTTATTGAATTCATAACGGTGGCGGTGGCGCTCCGAGATGACCAGACTGTCTCCCTCTTTTTCCGTGCCTGCCTGTACATAGCATTCCTCCAGAAGCGTTCCCTTCTGCACACAGCAGGGATATGCGCCCAGACGAAGGGTTCCTCCCTTGTCGATGTCGTCCGACTGGCCCGGCATGAAATCTATAACCTTGTTTTTACATATTTCGTTGAACTCCCCTGAATTTGCATCACCGATACCGGCGGCATTTCTTGCAAATTCGATAACTGCTATCTGCATGCCGAGACAGATTCCGAAATAGGGGATACCGTTCTCCCTTGCATAACGGGCAGTAAGGATCATTCCCTCGATGCCTCTTCCGCCGAAGCCTCCGGGTACAATGATCCCTTTAAGGCCTGCCAGCCTTTCGCCAATATTATCGGCTGTCAGCTCCTCGGAATCTATCCACCTTATGCTGACATGTGTATTCAGCGCAAAGCCCGCGTGGTTCAGGGCTTCCGCAACTGAAAGATAGGCATCGTGCAGCTGAACGTATTTTCCTACAAGTCCGATCTCCACCTCGCGGTTTCGGTTGGCTATATCACACACTAGGTTCTTCCACTCCGTAAGATCCGGTTCGGGAGCCTCGATCTCCAGCTCCCTGCATACCACTCCGGAGAAATTTGCTTCCTCCAGCATAAGCGGCGCCTCGTACAGATTCGGAAGCGTACGGTTCTCTATGACACAGTCCTCCTTTACATTGCAGAACATGGATATCTTCCGGAAGATCTCCGGCTCCAGCGGTTCATCACAGCGAAGGACTATGATATTCGGGTTTATGCCCATCCCCTGCAGTTCCTTTACGGAATGCTGGGTAGGCTTGGATTTATGCTCATCGGACCCATGCAGATACGGCACCAGTGTCACATGAATAAAAAGACTGTTCTTACGTCCCACCTCCAGCGAGATCTGGCGCACAGCCTCAAGGAAGGGCTGGGATTCTATATCGCCTATGGTGCCTCCGATCTCAGTGATCACAACATCCGCATCGGTCTCATGACCGACACGGTAGACAAATTCCTTTATTTCATTGGTGATATGGGGGATAACCTGAACCGTTGAGCCCAGATATTCTCCCCGTCTTTCCTTATTCAGCACATTCCAGTACACCTTGCCGGATGTAAGATTTGAATATTTATTGAGATTTTCATCGATGAAGCGTTCATAGTGCCCGAGATCCAGATCGGTTTCCGCACCGTCCTCGGTAACAAAAACCTCACCATGCTGATAGGGGCTCATGGTCCCCGGATCCACATTTATATACGGATCCAGCTTCTGCGCTGCCACCTTCAGTCCGCGGGCCTTAAGCAGTCTTCCCAGCGAGGCTGCGGTTATTCCCTTTCCCAGTCCGGATACCACTCCACCCGTGACAAAAATGTATTTAGCCATAACCTCCTCCTAAAGATTTGTGTAGCCCATGAGATCTCTGTCCACTTCCTTTGCCGCCGCCCGGCCTTCTGCTATCGCCCATACCACCAGTGACTGGCCGCGGTGCATATCACCTGCAGTATAAATGCGGGCCTTTGATGTTGCGTATGCACCCTGAGCGGTCTTAACATTTGTCCGTCCGTCCACCTCTACACCAAAGGCTTTGGTAACGTAATCCTGGCTTCCCAGGAAGCCTGCCGCGATCAGTACCAGCTGCGCAGGGATCCTCTTCTCGGTCCCCTCCACCGGCACCATCTGCATGCGTCCGGTATTCTCGTCCTTTTTTGCTTCAAGCGAGATTATGGTGATGCCGTCAAGCTCGCCCTTTTTATTCATATGGAATTCCTTAACCGTTGTTTTATAGATACGAGGATCCTTGCCGAAGCAGTAAATGGCTTCCTCCTGGCCGTAATCGGTCTTTCCCACCCTCGGCCATTCAGGCCACGGGTTCGATGCAAGCCTGGAACATGGCGGCTCGGGCATCATTTCCAGCTGTGTAACCGATGCCGCGCCCAGACGGATGGACGTACCGACGCAGTCATTTCCTGTATCACCGCCGCCTATTACCACCACAGTCTTACCCTTTGCAAGCTCTGTTGGCACCTTTGAAAAATTGCTGTCCAAAAGGGTTT
>ONWK01000222.1 GCA_900321505.1 uncultured Eubacteriales bacterium | reverse complement strand
CGCTGGGAAAAGCATAGGTATTGATGGCGTCCCTGATCAGACTGCCGTTATATACATCCATTGCCTGTCTTGCTTTTTCTATATATCTGATAACACCAAGACCTATAATGGCGGCAAGAATTGCCATAATGGCAATGATCAGAATGATCTCGACCAGAGTAAAGCCTTTGTCATCGTGTTTCTTTTCACAATTATCCATTTTCCCCTCCCTGTATTCTTCGAACACGGTCCTGCAATCACAAATACTTCACAAAATATTCTTAATTTATTTCCAAATTGTTCGCATAATTTACAATTTGTTTTCAATATTCATATTTTGTTCATATTTCGTTCAAATTATATTCGCAAAAAGTTCACAATGCAAGATACAAAAATGCACAATCTTTTTTGTGCATTTTTTTGGAGAAAATATTGGAGGGATAAATCTGTATCTTACAGTTCGTGTAAGCAGTAATCCTTATCTTCATCAATGATCGCGATCATAACATCCGCAATGTCCGGGTCGAATTGAGTTTTCTTATTCTTTTCCAATTCTGCCCGGACAACATCCTGCGGCAGATAATCACGGTAGCTGCGGTTGGAGGTCATCGCATCATAGCTGTCGGCAACGGCGATGATCCTTGCCTCAAGAGGGATATCTTCACCGGATAATCTGTCGGGATAACCCTTTCCGTCATAGCGCTCATGGTGCCAGTAGGCGCCCTTGGCCAGATCCGGACGGGTTTTGATCTCCGAGAGGATCTCATATCCTATGGTCGGATGGGTTTTTATGACATCATATTCCGAGTCGGTAAGTCGCTGGGGTTTGTTGATGATCTCATTCGGGACACCTATCTTTCCTATATCATGAAGAAGTCCCATATAGTATATATTTTCGCAGTTTTCGGCGGATAAGCCCATTTTCACGGCGATCATCCGCGAATACTGCGCAACGCGGATGGAGTGACCGTTGGTATATTTGTCCTTTGCATCTATCGTATGAGCAAGCGCCTCCATCACCTCAACCGACAATTCCTTCACATCATCCCTGGCTGCCTGGATCTCCAGATTCTGACGGCTTATCTCATTCATATGTATCACATTACGAACGATAACAACAAATGCGATGATCAGCATGGTGATCATGCTGTAGCAGGCGATCGTATAGATTTCCCGGTATATCTCCCATCCTTTTACGAAGTCCATGAAATATGGCCCCAGTACTTTGCTCGAAGATACGTATTCCTGAGTGTAGCCTACACGTGTGCCGTAATAAAGGTATTCATTTGAAATATCCTTCAAAAAGAGGAGCAGAAGCTTTATTGCGATCGCCACCACCGGAATAACTATAAATACCGTCATGCTGCGCTCCTGTTTTATCCTGGAAACCCGTGAAAGCGGAAGGATAACAAATCTGTAAAAAACCACTGCGGCAATGACCATCAATATATTCGTGATCCAGGGATTCCCCGTAATGCTTAAATTGTCATAAACATTCTCATTAAAATCGTTATAGACCATAAATGTAAGGCAGCTCAGATAGATAAATGCCGCAACGGATTTGTTCTCAGGTTTTACATACCATAGATAGAGCGGAAGCTGGATCGCCACAACAAGCGCCGCCAGTGCTATAAATATCAGATGTCCACGGATAAGATCATCTATGCTTTCACCGAAATAAATACTGTCGGTAAGCAGATGCATGACAATTGGACCTAGAGACGGTGAAAGTAAAAACAGTATAATGATCCTGCCGAGGCGGTAGCGGTCAAAGAAACACTTTTTCGATATTAAAACAAATCCGATATGTATTCCTGCTGAGTAAAAATATATAAGTATAGTCGTAAGCAGATCGGGTACTTCCATTGCAGTTATTCCTCCGTTAACAGTGAAGCGTACGTGTGGTCTCATAAAAAGGATATATCAACATTATATTCGTCCGGATTGTTTTTACAAGGGAAAACAGTGATAATTCTTTCTATGCTGTTTTTCAATGAATGTGATAAAATAAGTTCTGTAAAATAGTTTGTGAAATACCGGACAGAAAGGAAGGAGCAGAAGTATGCTGGGTGTATGCCTGCTATTTGTTGGAATTGTTCCGATGCTGCAGATCGTGGAAGGCGTGATCACGGCATGGATCCCGGGCGTGATGATCCTGCTGGGAGCGTGGTAAGGAAAAACCGAAGCCGGGCATGCTGATGATGCCGAAGACCGTTTGTTATGTGTGGATACTGGCTGTTCTGACATTTGAATGATAATAAGGTCATGTTAAGGAGAAAGTAAAATGGATGACTTAAGCACGTATCAGGGAGCGTTAGATATTTTCAGAAAAGCAAACTGTGCAGGTGAAAGAGAGAATTGTATATTCGGAGCGCTCGTAGACTATTCAAAGAGTAACGAATTTACTGCTTCAATGATAGGATTGGGGGCCGCCGGAGCTGCAGGATATTTGGTCGGGGATGTGATCGGAAAGGAAAGAGATCAAAGAATAAGCAGGATCAATGATTTCTTATTTGTTTTGTTTGATTTCACGGAAGCCGGTGTTGGAATAATGCCTTTAAACGGAGGTGGATTAAAGATCAATCCTGAAAAACTCAGCCCCTGTTATGATGCATTTGTTTTTTACTATTATCAGGAATTATCAGACATTTCAGTAAAGAATTATTATGGTATAAGAAAAAGTGTAAAAACGATCACGATAACCCTGTTCGATGGTAAAAAACTTCATTTTAATGCAAATATGACTGAGAAGACATTGCCTTACCAGGTAAACGGTATGGCGCAATTTGCAGGAAAATATCAAAGATAAGTGTAATGGTTTCAGAATATAGATCAGGGAGAACAGTTAAGAATTGTGAGGTAAGTGAGATGACCGGATATATGGCTGAGATGAGAAAACTGGTTGGTCACAGGACGATCATCCAATGCGCTGCCAGCATTATTTGTGTTGATGATAAGGGTCGCATGCTGTTAGGTAAACGCTCGGATAATCACAAATGGGGATATTCCGGCGGCGCGGTGGAGATCGATGAGAGAGCAGAGGACTGCGCCAAAAGGGAGCTTTTAGAGGAAATGGGACTGGTCGCTGAAGAGCTTTCATTTTTCTATGTGAATTCAGGACCGGAAACCCACTATATCTATCCCAATGGCGACGAAGTCTCCAATTTTGAGATCGTGTATCTGTGCAGAAAATGGCACGGCGAACTGAAAGCCGACGATGGAGAAATGGAAGAGCTTCGGTTCTTCTCATGTGAGGAGGTTGATCTTAATGAAATATCTCCGCCGATAAGACCGGTTGTTGAGAAGTTTATTCAATGCAGCAAAAAATAAAATATGACTGTTTCCCTTTTATCTGCGGATATATGGAACGTAGTTTACATGTTTGAAAAATGGCGGTATAATATCCGGAAGTGTAAACTCAAAAAAATAAAGCAGAAGGTAGAAGAAAAACGAGCAAAGATATCTGCTGGTTTTGAGGCCTTTAAGGCAAAATTTGCAAAGGCTTAGAACTCTGTAACAGTTGAGAAGGATAGAAACTATGGCTATTTTATTTGGTGTTCTGGCACTAGTAGGCAGTCTGTTCGGAGCTATCGTCTTCGGATGGGGAGGCGTAGGCGCGGTTGCGCTTTTCGCCGCGCTTGCAGTTCTGTTCCAGGTGTTGAAGAACAAAAAGTTGGAAGAGGGAGAACGAAAGAAGAAAGCCGGTATCGTTCTGGGCATCATCGGAGTCGTCATCGTACTTGCAGGTCAGTTGGGAATCATTGGTTTTGCAGATTCCCTGAAGGCAGATGCCGAGAAACTGGGGGATGTTCCGATCGTTGTGGCAGGCGCAGAAGGTATGAAGAAATTCGGTTTCATGGGATTTGCTGCATATGCTGTTGATGCGAAGCCGGAAGGAATGTCCGATGATGACTTCGCAGACGAAATGAAGAGGCAGCTTGACAGGGCCAATTCTGTCTATGATGACAAACTGAAATAAGAATAAAGCAGTTTCAGCGGTTTCGAACGCCTGAGATTAAGACTCCCTGTGACGTTTGCTGTATAGTAAGATCAGCGAACGAAGCAGGGAGTCTTTTTGCAGGATGTTATGGTTGTATGGGATGCAAAAGAAGGGTATCCGGCAGGATTGATATGATTTTTGCTCTCTGACCGGAAAAAAAGAAAATGCGCAAACGATTTGAATGGAATGATAAGAATTGATATAATATTTCATATGATGTTACCATGACAATACTCATATTATATACCTCGAAGGAGAAACTATGAAACGATATCCACTAACACAGTCGCAGATGGGCATATTTGCGGAATGCATGAATGAAAAGAACTCAATGGTTTATAATCTGCCGTATATTGCAAAATTGCCGGACAGTGTCCGGATGGATCGCCTGAAATCTGCGTGGGAAAGCCTGATCGGGAGGAACCGTGTCTTTCGAAACAGGTTTGCTTTTGATGAAAATGGACAGGTATATCAGTATTGCGATGAGGATATGGAAATACCGATCATCTTACGGAAAGACACGGATGAGAATGTACGCGCCTACATAGAACATGGTTTTCAGCGTCCTTTTGATCTGCTCAGCGGGGAGCCGCTGGTCCGGGTAGAACTGATCGAGACGGAGCATGGCAAATATCAGTTAATGGATGCCCATCATACCATTGCCGATGGCAGCAGTGTGTGTTCATTGATCAATCATCTGTATCTTCCGGCATTTTATGAAGGAAAAGAACCGGAACAGGAGATCGGCGATTTTTACGAAGCGGCAGAAGAGGAATCGCAGCATCTGTATTCGGAAGATTACGAAAAAGCAAAAGCCTATTACGAGGATTTATTTGCTGATGTGGAATGTGCGACCCTGAGCTGGAATCCTTCGGAGAAATCTTCTCCCGCGATCCGTGAGACTATGGAGATTTCAGGTAAGGAGATAGATCAGTGGTGTCTTACACACCGGGTGAAAGTGCATCATCTTTTCCGGGCTGCCTTCGTGTTTGTTCTGGGATCCTTTTCCCGTCAGAACAAGGTAGCTTACTTTACCAGTCATGCAGGAAGAAATGAAAAAACAGCCGGGACCATAGGGATGTTTGTGAAAAGTGTCCCCACTGTAGATACTATTGATGAAGAGGCAACGGTGCTTGACTGGCTGCACCGATTCGGACAGCGGCCGCCTGTGCGTTTGTCTGCTTATCCGTTTACACATTTTTGTGCGGACATCAAAAAAGAACCGGTCATCGGTTTTAACTTCATGGGATTCCCATCCATGGAAGAAGCAGTGACGCTGGAAGGAGAGTCCGTACCCTGTCCCCGTCACGTACAGGAAACAACTGATCAGGATCTGTCCGTTCATATCCTCTATCATCCGGATCATTACGAGCTCCGTCTGGAAAGCAGTGAAACGCTGAATGACAGACAGGCCTTACAGACGGTTGCGGGTGCTATTTGCACGGTTATCCGTCAGATGACGGCACGGCCGGATGCCCTCGTAAAAGAGCTTACTCTGACAGGGGAGACTGAGAAAGCCGCATTACTGGAACTGTCCCGGGGAGAAATACTGCCGTATAACCAACAGGAAACCCTGATCGATCTTTTTATGCGGCAGGCTGAGCTGCATCCGGATGCAAAAGCAGTGCAGGATGCAGAGGGGTGGATGTCATACCGTGAATTGGATGAAGTATCCAATCGGCTGGCGCAGGCACTCATAGATAAGGGCGTTCTGCCCGGGGAGTTTGTTGCTGTAAAGATGCCAAGAGTAAAAGAATTCCTGGCTGCAGTGCTGGGAGTTATGAAGGCAGGAGCTGCCTATATTCCTGTGGATCCTGAATATCCGCAGGAGCGCATTCAATATATTATTCAGAATAGTGAAGCAAAGCAGGTTCTCACACCGGAATTGATGCGGCAGCTGGTGGAAAGAGCTGCTTCCGAACCCGTAAACCGTACATCTCCGGAAGGGCTGGCTTATATGATATATACATCCGGGTCTACCGGAAAGCCAAAGGGAACCATGCTGCCGCATAAGGCTCTGCGCGCCTTCCTGGCCTGGACGAGACAGCTGCTTAAGATCGGGGAGAACAGCCGCCATGGACATTATTCCAGCTTTTCCTTTGATGCAAGCGTGGTTGATCTGCTGTGCCCCATTGCCTTTGGAGGAATGGTTCATATTCTGGGAGATGACCTCCGCAAGGATATGAACGAAATGGTCCGGTATTTCCATGAACAGGCCATTAACAGCATCACGATGCCTACTCAGATGGGAATGGCACTTCTGGAACAGTTCCCGGATCTTCCGCTGGAATGCCTGCTGTTAGGCGGTGAAAAACTGCTTCCATTCAGGAAAACGGCGGTACGTGTGATCAATGGTTACGGGCCTACTGAATTTACCGTTTGCTCCAGTTTCCATGTGGTCGACCAGGAAAAAGATCAGGATATCCCCATCGGACGTCCGGTTCCCAATTCGTACAGCTTCATCTGTGATGAAACAGGAAGACTCCTGCCACAGGGAATGGCCGGAGAACTATGCCTGGCCGGATCACAGATCGCAAATGGATATTGGAAACGGGAAGACCTGAATAAGGATAAGTTTTCTCCGCTTCCGGAAATCACACGGCTGACAGGAGATGAACTCCCGGTGTACCGCACCGGCGATCTGGCAAGATACAATAAGGACGGAGAACTGGAATTTCTGGGGAGAATCGATGATCAGGTAAAGCTCCGGGGCTTTAGGATCGAACTGGGAGAGGTGGAAACGGCAGCGGTTCAGGCAGAAGGCGTCACTCAGGCGGTTGCACTGATATGCAAAGTGGGGAACACGAAGAATCTGTGTCTGTACTATACTGCGGCAGATAATTTTAAGGAACAGGAACTGAGAGAACATCTTGCTGCTGCTCTTCCGGAATACATGATCCCTGCAGCTTATATCTGCATGGACGCCATGCCGCTTACACCCAACGGCAAGGTAGACCGTAAGGCTTTGCCGCTGCCCCAGCTTACATCCGCGGCAGAGTATGTTGAACCGGAAGGATTTCTGGAAACATCTGTTGCAAAAGCCATAAAGACCATCCTGCAATTGGAAGAACCTGTGGGAGCGCTGGATGATTATATCGCACTGGG
>ONWK01000111.1 GCA_900321505.1 uncultured Eubacteriales bacterium | reverse complement strand
CGTGCTGTTGCGGCTATGCCGGTGGCGGGCTGCTACAGAGCAATCGATTTTGCACTGTCAAACATGTCCAATTCCCATATCCAGCGGGTTGCCGTATATACACAGTACAATTCAAGATCCCTGAATGAACACCTGAATTCATCAAAATGGTGGGACTTCGGAAGAAAGCAGGGCGGACTGTACATTTTCACTCCGACCATCACAACGACAAACAGCTACTGGTATAAAGGTACAGCCGATGCGCTTTACCAGAATATCAACTTCCTGAAGGATGCACATGAACCCTATGTGGTTATCGCATCCGGCGACGGAATATACAAGCTGGATTATAACAAGGTGCTTGAGGACCATATCGCAAAGGGTGCCGACATCACCATAGTAACCAAGGACCTCTCCCCTGATGAGGACGATATCAGCCGCTTCGGTGTTGTAAAGTTAGGTGACAACAACCGCGTAGAGGATTTCGAGGAGAAGCCCATCGTAGCGGAGACCGGAACGGTGTCCATCGGTGTTTATGTGATCCGCCGCCGGCAGCTGATCGAGCTGCTGGAATCCTGCGCAGCAGAAGGCAGGACGGATTTCGTTAAGGACATCCTTATCCGTTACAAGAACGTGAAGAAGATCAACGCATTCCGGCTGGAGACCTATTGGAGAAATATCGGTTCAGTAGATTCCTACTACCGCACCAATATGGATTTCCTCAAGGGAGACATCAGAGATTACTTCTTCCGTCAGCAGCCCGGTGTATATACCAAGGTGGAGGACCTTCCGCCGGCTAAGTACAACGGGGATGCAGTAGCCACAAACAGCCTGATCGCAAGCGGCTGTATCATAAATGGTACAGTTGAAGACTCGATCCTCTTTAAAAAGGTTTATGTGGGCAACAACTGCGTGATCAAGAATTCCATCATCTTAAATGATGTTCATATAGGCGATAACTGTTATCTGGAGAATTGCATCATTGAGTCCAGAGATACCATTCGTGCCAACACAGTGCACACCGGAGAAGCAGGAAAACCGAAGATCATCGTTGAGAAGAGTTTCCGCTATACACTGTAGAGGAAAAGATGGGATATATACCGAAACCGGTATTTGCAGCACAGATATCGGTAGGAATGATTTACACGCAGGAGGTTTAGTCACATGCAGATTACGGATGTTAGAGTAAGGCGGGTTGCCAAAGAGGGTAAGATGAGAGCCGTCGTATCTATCACGATCGACAATGAGTTCGTGGTACATGACATCAAGGTTATCGAAGGCGAGAAGGGTCTCTTCATCGCAATGCCCAGCAGAAAGTCATCTGACGGAGAATACAGGGATATAGCACACCCGATTAATTCCGCCACCAGAGAGACCATCCAGGCATTGATCCTGGAGAAGTATGAGCAAACATCCTTCGAAGAGCCTGAAGAAAACGTTGAAGAGTAACGTTTCTGAAAGGAAAGAGAAAGCCGGATTTCCCGGCTTTTTCTTATTCTCACGAGTATTTCGCCTATACCTGATGGCAGGAGTACTACGCTTATGCATGATGACAGGTGAATTACGCTTATCCTGATCGTTTGATCATTACTCTAATAACCGATCGTATGGACGGCAGCCTGTCACACTTCCTTGACATTTCGCGAAAACTGTGTAAACTTGATACAGTATGTATTTTTCAAACGACAGAGGATAAATAGTAAATATAAGGAGATTTCTGATATGGAGCATTTAACTGCATTGATACTTGCAGCCGGTAAGGGAACGAGGATGGAGTCGGAGCTTCCGAAGGTACTTCATAAATGTGCCGGAAAGCCCATGGTCCGACATGTGATCGGGGCTGCACGGGAAGCGGGAGCGGACCGGATCGTGGTCATCGCAGGATATAAGAGTGAAGAGGTTCATGCCGAGCTTGGTGATGAGGTTCTTTACGCGGAGCAGACGGAACAGCTGGGTACCGGTCATGCGGTAATGTGCGCTAAGGAGCAGCTTCCGGATGAGGGCGCCACGATGATACTCTGCGGGGATACGCCGTTGGTTACCGCATCTACACTGAAGAAGCTTGCGGCTGCACATGAAGCTGCGGGAAATGCAGTTACCGTGCTTTCGGCTGTACTTGATGAGCCGGGAAGCTACGGAAGGATAATCAGAGACGGGGAAGGACATTTCCTTAAGATCACCGAGGCGAAGGACTGTACCGCTGAGGAGCTTAAGACCAGGGAGATCAATTCAGGCATGTATCTTTTCGATACGGCGATGCTGAAGGAGAGCCTTGGAAAGCTTACCAACAATAATGCCCAGGGTGAGTATTATCTGACGGATACCATCGAGATCATAAAGGCTGCAGGCGGCAGGGTGGATGCCATGCCGGTTGAGGATATCAACGATATCATCGGTGTGAATACTAAGGCTCAGCTTCTTGAGGCGGAGCAGATCATGCTGGACAGAGCATAGGAGACACAACATGAAACTGATAGTTGGCCTGGGAAATCCGGGCACCAGATACGCCGGCACGCGGCATAATGCCGGCTTTTCGGCGTTGATCGCATTGGCGGATCAGTGCAATATAGCCGTGAATAAAAAAGAGGGCAAGAGCATTACCGGACGAGGTTTTGTGGAGGGCGAGAAGGCGGTTCTTGCCATGCCCCAGACCTATATGAACCTGTCGGGCGAAGCGGTGCAGGAGCTGATGCATTTCTACCGTGTAACGGAAGAGGATCTGATCGTGTTCTGCGATGATGTATACCTGGATGTGGGACGGATACGGATCCGCGAGAAGGGCAGCGCCGGCGGGCATAACGGACTGAAGAATATCATTCAACATATAGGTACCGAGGATTTTATTAGAGTCAGGGTCGGCGTGGGTAAGAAGCCCGAGGAAATGGAGCTTGCTGACCATGTGCTGGGACATTTCCCGAAGGATGATCTGCCGCTTATGCGGGAAGCCTGCGGGAATGCCGCTGATGCGGTGAGGCTGATCATCACCTCCGGGATAGGGGCGGCTCAGAACAGATATAACGGATGATCAATGAGGAAAGAACATTGGACACATTAAGGGTGCCGGCAGCCGGCATGAAGTGCATAGCAGAGGCGAGAAAAGCGATCCGCAGCAAAAAGACGCCGGTAAATATCTGGGGTACCCCTGATCAGGTACTCCCTCTTCTGATGGAAAGCCTCAGGGAGGACGCCGGACAGGTGCTGGTGGTGGCAAAGGATGAGGCCCAGGCAGACCGGCTCTACGAGGATTACCGTTTCTACGACCGGAATGTCTTCGTCTATCCTGCCAAGGATGTTCTTTTCTATTATGCGGATGTTCATGGTAATCTTGCGGCCAGGAAGCGTCTCGAGATCATAAAGCGCCTGCAGGACCGAGAGCCGTCGGTCATCATCCTTACGGTGGAAGGCCTGATGGACAGGATACCTGCGCCCGGCATGATCAGGGAGCATTCCTTTACGCTGTCTGTGGGAGAGGAGATACGCCTTACCGCTGTGAGCCAGCGCCTCACGGAAATGGGTTACGAATCGGTACCCTTTGTTGAGGTTGCGGGACAGTATTCGGTAAGAGGCGGTATCATTGATATCTTTCCTCTGACTGAGGATCTGCCGGTACGCGCCGAGCTCTGGGGAGATGAGATAGCGTCACTTCGTGCATTTGACGCGGCTTCCCAGCGTTCCGTGGAGGAGATCGAAAAGGTAGAGATACTGCCGGCGACGGAATTTGCTCTTGACGAAGAGAGGCTTCGCCGTGGTATGGCGAAGATCGAGAAGGAACTGGAAGAGACCGCCGGTGCATTTAAAAAGAGCTTTCATACTGAGCAGTACGCGCGGATCACAAAGGCGGTGCGCGCCATCAGGGAGAGCATGGAGGACTTTGCCGGGGCGTCAAATGTGGACAGCCTCGTGAATTATTTTTATGATGAGACCGCGTCCTTTCTGGATTATCTGCCGGAGGATACGCGTATATATGTGCAGGAGCCGGTGGCTGTGGCGGAGCATGCGCGGGTTTATTTCGAGCAGTTCAGGATGGCCATGGAATCGCGTATCTCGGGAGGCTATATCCTGCCGGGACAGGCGGATATCCTCTTCAGCGATTCAGAGATCATGGAGCGGCTTACAGCTCATACGGATGTTGTATTTACTGCATTTATCAGCCAGGATACGCCGCATGTGGGTGAGATGCTGGAGTGCGGAGCCAGGGGCGTCATGCCCTACGGCGGACATACGGATGAACTGATCCGTGATCTGAAGGGCTATCGTGAAAAGGGTTACTCGGTTCTTTTCTTCTCCGTGTCCAAGACCAGGGCGGGAAGACTGGCCGAGTCTCTGCGGGAAAATGATATACCGGCCTTCTTCTCTCAGAACAGTAACAGGGTCCTTAAGCCTACCGAGGTGATGGTGACCACGGGCGCACTGGAATCCGGCTTTGAGCTGCCGGATGCGGGGCTGGTGGTGCTTACCGAATCGGAGGTTTTCCGCCGGGATAAGAAAAAGACCAGGCGGCAGCAGAAGAGATTTTCAGGCGGTGAGGAGCTGGCTCATCTGGGCGAGCTCTCGGTGGGCGACTATGTGGTGCATGAGCGCCATGGCATCGGTATCTACAAGGGTATCGAGCAGGTTGAGACCGACGGCCGAATGAAGGATTATATAAATATCGATTACGCCGACGGCGGGAAGCTGTTCATTCCGGTGGACCAGCTGTCCGTTATAGGCAAGTATGCGGATAAGTCCGCAAATCCCCCGAAGCTGAACAAGCTTGGAGGTTCGGAGTGGGAGAAGACCCGCAGCCGTGTCAGGAAAAATGTGGACGATATGGCTGACGAGCTGATCAGTCTCTACGCGGAGAGACTTAACCGCCAGGGACATCAGTATCCCGAGGATACCGTATGGCAAACGGAGTTCGAGGAAACATTTCCGTATGAGGAGACTCAGGACCAGCTGCAGGCCATTTCCGATACGAAGCGTGATATGGAATCTCCGAGGATCATGGACAGGCTGATCTGCGGGGATGTGGGCTTCGGCAAGACTGAAGTGGCGCTGCGCGCCGCATTTAAGGCGGTTCAGGATAACAGACAGGTGGCTTATCTTGTGCCCACCACGATACTGGCGCAGCAGCATTATGATACATTTACAAGCCGGCTTGCGGGTTATCCGGTGAACATACGCATGCTGTCGCGCTTCTGTACTCCTAAGGAGATAAAGGAGACGCTGGCGGGGCTGAAGAGCGGGGCGGTGGATATCGTCATCGGGACTCATCGTCTGCTTTCAAAGGATGTGAGCTTCCGCAGTCTCGGACTGCTGGTGATCGATGAGGAGCAGCGCTTCGGTGTGCGCCACAAGGAGAAGATCAAGCAGCTGAAGAAGACGGTGGATGTGCTGACGCTCACGGCTACGCCCATTCCGCGGACGCTGCATATGAGTCTTGTGGGTATCCGTGACATGAGCCTGCTCAGGGAGCCGCCGGTGGACCGGAGGCCCATCCAGACCTATGTCATGGAGTATGACAGGGAAATGGTCAAGGAGGCCTGCCGCAGGGAGCTGGCGCGTAAGGGCCAGGTGTACTATGTTTATAACCGGGTGGATTCCATAGAGGGTATAGCCGGCGAGCTGATGCAGCTGCTGCCGGACGCGCGCATCGCCTTTGCCCACGGGAAGATGACTCCCAGGGAGCTGGAGCAGCTGATGCGTGATTTCGTGGCGCGGGATATAGATATCCTGGTCACTACCACGATCATCGAGACCGGCCTTGATATCCCGAATGTAAATACGATAATCATCCACGGCGCGGACCGTTTCGGCCTGTCGCAGCTGTACCAGCTCCGGGGCAGGGTCGGAAGATCCGGCAGGAATGCCTATGCCTTCCTGATGTACAGGAAGGATAAAATGATACGCGAGGTGGCGGAAAAGCGGCTTTCTGCCATAAGGGAATTTACAGAACTGGGTTCAGGATATAAAATATCCATGAAGGATCTTGAGATCCGCGGCGCGGGAAATGTTCTCGGCAGCGATCAGTCCGGACATATGGAGGAGGTCGGCTACGACCTTTATGTTAAGATGCTTTCCGCTGCTATCAGGAAGAAACAGGGAAAGGAAGAGCCTGAAGAGGAAGATGAGCCGGATGTACTTGTTGAGTTGCCCCTTGATGCATACATTCCGGATGTCTATGTCAGGAGCGAATATGTGAAGCTGGAGCTCTATAAGAGGATCTACAGGATCCGGTCCGTGGAAGATGCGGAGCTTATAGAGGAGGAAATGAAGGACCGCTTCGGCGAGCTGCCCAAGCCGGTGACACTGCTGCTCAGGGTTGCGTGTCTGAAGGCTGAAGCAGTGAAGGCCCATATTACGGATATCAAGTATTGGGATGGCGAGATATTCTATGTCATTCGGAACGGGACGGCGGTAAATGCCTCGCAGATCCCTGCATTTCTCAAGGCTTTTCCGGGCATGCATCTTGTGACCGCAAAGCAGTCGGGCTTTGCCATACCGCATTCAAAGCTGATCCAGGAGGAGCTGCTTTCAAATGCGGAGAAGGAAGTCAGGGCTATTCAGGAGCTGGTGATGAATGCGGAAGCTTCGGGATCGGATTGAAGGATTCGTGAGTAGTTGATAATAGTTGAGGATGCCGGATTTTGGTTGACATAATTTTCGGAGGAAATATATGCTTAAAGGAAAGCGGATCATTTCTTATATGGCAGTGATGCTGGGACTGATCATGGTTCTCTCGGGCTGCGGCAGCGGGAATACGGTTGAAAGAACATCGACCACGGTACTGCAGTTTAACGGGGAAAATATCACTGTAGGAGAGGTATACCTTTATGCCAATACCATAGCGGATGATTACGAGAGAGTCTACGGGCAGGATGTGTGGTCATTGCAGCTCACCAGGGAGGACGGCAGCAAAACGGATATGAAGAGCGTTACCCGGCAGGATGTCATTGAGGATATCGTGAGGGTGAAGGTGCTGCTGACAAGGGCTGGGAGCATGGGCATTTCACTTACCGCTGATGACCGTAACGATGCGGAAACGGAGACCGAGTCCTTCTGGAAGAACCTTACCGATGCGCAGATAGAAAAAATGGAGCTCAGCAGGGATATCGTGAAGCGCTGCATGGAGGAGAATATCCTTGCGCAGAAGGTTTATGACAAGGTCATTGAGGGCGCGGGCGTTGAAGTTTCGGACGAAGAGGCGCGGATGACGACTATTTACGATATGTATTTTCCCTGCTTTACCGATCAGGAAAACGGAACTCTGGTCAGGATGAATGCGGAAGAGAAAAAGGCTCAGTATAACAAGGCGCTTCAGGCTTATAACACGCTGATCAGTCCCATAGATGAGGTTACGGAGAGAAATGTGGAGGCGCTGTCGGCATACTACGGGCTTTCTGAGGCTTCCTACGTTACGGCGTCGCCCGATGAGCTGAAGAAAACCTACGGAAAGGATATTGCCGATATGCTGTACAAGCTGGAGGACGGTTCCTACAGCCTTGTGACGGAGACGGAGTACGGTTATCATATTTTCTATATGGTGGCGCTTACGGACCGGGAAGCAACCGATAAGAAGAAGGAAAGGATAGAGAGAGAACGTAAGAACGCTTTCTTCAACAACCGCTATAAGGACTGGCTCAGGAATGTGGACAGCAGCTACTCGTATGAGAAATCGGTTGATTTTGAGGTGTATGATTCGATAGAATTTTAAATGTTTTGGGGGACTGCCGGGATTATCCGGGCAGTCCCCCAAATGTGTTATATATCAAGTATATGTGATGCAAACTGGAAATATATCAGCAATGATATGGCGTCAACGATGGTTGTAATGAAGGGGCTGGCCATGACTGCAGGGTCGAAGCCGACCTTTTTCGCCAATATCGGGAGTGAGCAGCCGACGAATTTGGCAACGATAACTGTGCAGATCAGAGTTGCGCATACGACCAGCGCGATTACAACCGTAACCTTATCAAAGATGATAAGCTTCAGGAAATTCGCCACAGCAAGGGTTATGCCGCAGAGAAGGGATACCAGAAATTCCTTTCCCTGTATGCGGAAGATATCCTTGAACTGTATCTCTTCCAGGGAGATACCGCGGATGATGGATACAGAAGCCTGGGAACCTGCATTTCCGCCTGTGTCCATGAGCATCGGGATGTAGGCCGTGAGTACTACATATGCGCCGAGGGCGGTTTCGTAGTGGGCTATGATCCCACCGGTAAATGTGGCGGAGATCATGAGCAGCAGCAGCCAGGGGATACGTTTCTTAAAGGTCTCGAAGGCAGAGGTCTTCATATAGGGCTTGTCCGTAGGGATAATAGCTGCCATTCGCTCGATATCCTCGGTGTTCTCTTCCTGCAGGACATCGATAACATCGTCGAAGGTGATGATCCCCACGAGACGCTGCTCGTTATCTACCACCGGCAGTGACATGAAGTCGTAACGGTCGAAGGTATGGACAACCTTCTCCTGGTCCTCAACGGTGTGCACATAGACGACATTTGTCTCCATGATATCGCGGATCTCGGTTTCATAATTCGCAAGAAGCAGATCCTTGATGGTAACGACGCCGAGAAGCTCTCTCTTCGCATTGGTTACGTAACAGGTATAAATGGT
>ONWK01000113.1 GCA_900321505.1 uncultured Eubacteriales bacterium | reverse complement strand
CGATAATGATGACACACGCAAGAACAAATCCCAAAAGTCCGCCGATTATGGCATTTTTCTTCATGCTTGGAGAAACAGGCGAGCTCGCCACCTGACCATAATCCATAATATTCGGCTCCTGGGTCTCCATTACCTCGCCGGTAGTACGGCAGGAAACTCTTGTAAGCTCATCTACTATCTTCTTTGCAAGATAGGCATCATTATCACTCACGGTGATCTCAAGAAAGCGGGTATTGCTGGGATTATTTACGGATATTCTGCCCTTCAGCTGTTCATAGGTCATATTAAGGCCCAGATTCTGGATAACCTCATCAAGCACAGGTCTTGAGGTGATGATAACCTGATAATCCTGAGTGATCTGTGTACCCATCTGGATATCCGCAAGTGACGTAATGCTGGTGGACTTGGTCAATATGTAGATGGTCGAGGTTGAACTGTATGTCGGTTTAACAAACAGTGTAGTATAACCCATCATTATACCGAAGCCCAGGGCTGCGAAAAGTATTATCAGCCAGGCTTTGCTCAGCAGGGCATAAAATATCTCAACCAGGTCTATCTCCTGCTCTGTATTTTCGTTATTCATAAATCTGCTCCATAACTAATTTAATTAAATTACATCGTCAGTTTTTATTCGATATATCTGCCGCAAACCATATCCTCGGCAGCTTCCATAAGCATGTACTCCGCGTCTTCTCCGCAATGCTTACGCAGCCATGGGATATATTCCTGGGTATACGGCGCACGGCTGTCCACATTATGGGCATCCGTGCCAAAGAAGGTAATATAGCCCTCCTTGATCAGCTTCCTGCACCAGCGTTTTGATTCGTTCAGGAAACCACCTTCCACACTTGATATGTTCATCTGCAGCAGAGCTCTTGAACGGATCATTTCCTCTATACGGTCGGTGCGCTTTACAAGGCACTCATATCTTTCAACATGAGCGATTATGGGCCAGTATCTTGCCCCGGAAAGCTGCTGTATGGAATCCATGATCTGCCTGAAGGAAGTACGCACGTTATACTCTACAAGTACATATTTCGTACCGTTCATGGTGTGGATATCTCCTGATTTCAGAAGATCTATGACACCTTCCTCCCAGAGTATCTCATTACCGAGATACATCGTCAGATCCGGATAAAGCTCGCCGGCTCTGGCCTTAAGTTCTTCAAATCTGTCATCCAGATCACTGGCTTTGTCATAACGGTTGCGTCCGATCATATAATGGGGAGTCAGCACAATTTTCCTGGTGCCCTCCTCATATGCGATCTGCAGCATGTCCAACGACATATCCATGGATCTGGAGCCGTCATCCACCCCCGGAAGGATGTGACAGTGGATATCAAAAAGCCTCATCTTCTGCCCCGTTCTTTCTGACGGCTCAGGTATACTCCAAACAGAGCCATGCCCAACACGAGACCGAACACACTGATCACTGCAAAAGTCCGCGCGATCCAGTCGATATAGTTCTTAAAGAACAGATACAGATAATCGGGTTCTATGAACAGTTTCTTTGCCGGTGACCATATAAGCAGAGACACTGTTAAAATGCCCAGAAATGCAGTTCCCATAAGATCCGATAAAGCCAGCATCTTAATGCCGCGGTCTCTTCTGAGATCCATAAATATGGTAAATACACATCCCAGGATCAGCGTTACAAGGAATAATATCCCCGATATGAGCATGGGCATCTGCATATCTTCCTTGATCCGAAGAATATATGGTGCCACATTGCCCTTCTGGTATTCCGCATCGTGGTTTCCTCTGAGGAGCTGCTCTGTAGCCTGCTTCTCCTTGATTATAAACGCATCATAAGTCAGTACGGTCTCATCGGTTTCAGCTTCTGCCGTACTAAGTGTACCGGAAATAATAGCAGCCTCTTCATCACTGAGGAATTCCGCTCCTTCCAGCGCCTTACCGTGATCCGACAGATATTGTATATAGGCATAGCGGAAGTATCCGCTGTCCTGAATATTCTTCTCTATACGTCCCTCATTAAAAAGGGCCGCAAACAAGGCGATCAGAAGGAAAAGTCCTGCTATACTTACTCCTGTAGTTACCAGGAGAAAGTTTCTGCAAACCTTTCTGATATTATGCCGCCTTCTATGTCCATGCACCGGTTTCTTCTTATCGCTTTTACGAAACCTCATGCATTTTGTTGCTATCAGCACCAGGCATGTGATAACCGCTATTACACACGCTGCTATAGCTGTGATCTCAAGTGACAACGTCCAGCTTTCGGGAATTATCGCCTTGGACGGATCCAGTTCGATATGCTCCCCGTCATCCGTATCAATGATAATGGCGTCGTCCTCGATAACTGCAGATATATCTGCCTGTTCAGGCTCCACTCTTTCATTCAGCTTATTCTCGTCGGCAGCTTCATCCTCAATCTTTGATATGATATCATCGATATCCATTTCGGTAGTAGGCTTTTCAGAAGGTTTTTCCGTTGATACGGTACTGTATTCGGTTTTTCCCGTAGTCCCTTCCGTTGCAGATGCCTTTGTATCTGCAGATGTTGCTTCCGTTGCAGATGCCTTTGTATCTGCAGATGTTGCTTCCGTCTTCTGCTGTCCGGATGATGACGTTTCTTTCTTCTCAGTAGTACCGGTTTCTCCGGTATCTGTCTCAAGTTCCGTAGTACTTGTGCTTTCCGTAATGTCCTGAAACTCTGTTGCCGTGATATGCTTTCTGGGGTCATCCTCTGCTTCGGTCTTCTCTTCCTTCTCTTTGACCTCATAAATATAACCACGTTTTAAACCTATCTCAACGCTGCTGTAGATCCTGTTTATAACATAATCCGCCTGAGCAGCGGTAAGATCAACGCCATTCTTTGAAAGATATGCATAGAGCTGGTTGATATAGCTGGATTTGGCCCTGTATATCTTCCCGTCATAAGTAAAAGTCCCGGATGCAACGGAAATGACCCTGGACTCCTCCGAATTAATATCTCCGGCCCACGCAGTCGCGATCGCAGTCCCGGAAAAAGCCATGGTCAGTACAGCCATCCAGATTATGAATTTATTCCGTACATTCTTTCTTAGCATCACTTACTCGTCTTATAACGAAATTAAGCTGTTAAGCGTGCCCGCCTAACAGCTTAATCCGTTTCATGTTTCTATGAAATAAATAGTCGCAAGATCAAACGCGATTACTGATTTGTGCTTGTTGCTGCCTTCTGTCTGTACAGATCCTCGAGCTCATAGAATACCCAACCATTGATTGCGTCGTTCTCTCCGTCATCAGGATCGATGCAGGTAGACTCGCACTTATCTGTCAGGCAGTTGAATACACGGTATGCATCAATGATGCCGGCATTGTAAAGCTTACGTCCGAGAGCCTTGTCACCATGAACATCACTCAGGAAGAAGAAGTTGTAATCCCAGTACAGGATGTTGCCCTGCTTATCCTTTACAGGATATACATCGTAATATCCCTGATAGTTTACTCCGTCAACCTTAACTACAATGTAGTTTGCGCTCATACCAAGGTGAGAAACCTTCATCTCAACTGTGCCACCATTTACTACGTCAGCTGCAGTAATTGTAAAGTCAAAATTAAGTGCTGTGCTTGCGCTGAAGCCTGCCCACTGTGTGAACAGATTATAGAAGGAAGTTTCAAAGATGATATCAACCTTCTTCGTCTTTACAAAGTAGTTAGCATAATTAGTGATCGGAATTGCCCACCTGGTAATGCCCTCCCACTCATCGGTTGCTACCATGTAGGAAAGATAAGAGCCATCATACTTCTTAAGGCCATATGCCTCCAGGTTCT
>ONWK01000345.1 GCA_900321505.1 uncultured Eubacteriales bacterium | reverse complement strand
CTGATGTATTATGCATGGGTTGTATATTCGATGGAATCGGGTGATACATATGATACCGCATATATGGCTCATTATGTATCGAAGGCGGGAAAATATCTATATTGTCTGCCGGTTTCGGAGCCCGGAACTCTGGAGGCGCTTACAGGTGACATAGCCACTTTTGCATTTGACGGCGGAACCACGGGAACTCTGAAGACGTCCATTACCTACAGTGACGGCTCCACCGCGGATATAGAGGTCCCCATTATGTATGACGGGGAGACCGGTGAAGCGCTGCTGGCGGATCCGGATAGACAGGTGCTCTGTGCGGATTATGCAGATTATACATATAACGGAACGCTTACTCCGGTAAAATGCGGGGAAGGAGATAAGCTTGTCAACAGCCAGATCATGGATTATTACCATTTCCTTCTTGTATATGATTTCTTTGATGATCTGGGCTGGACCGGCCCGGACGGTGAGGGCACCCCTTCGCTGCTGCTTATGAATATGGTGGATGCAAACGGGAAACCGGTTGACAATGCTTATTATCAGGGGAAGGCCAGAGGCTTTCAGATATTCAATTTCAGTGATATATACAACGACGGGGAACCTATAAATATTATGGCTCATGAATTTACCCACTGTTTTACGGGAACCACCATGACCACCAACATTTATCTTAATGATACCGGTGCGATAAATGAAGGCATGAGCGATATCATAGGAAATCTTGTAGAGATACTTCTGGAGGGGTATACGGAGTACTCCTGGCTTATTGGTGATCCGGTGGAGATATACCGTTCCATGAGTGATCCGCACAAATATAAGCAGCCGGAGTTCGTCGGGGACAGGTATTATCTGCCGGCGGTCTCGGAAGGAACAGATAATAACGATAACGGCGGCGTACATGTCAACTCGTCACTTCTCAATATGATATCATGGTATCTGGATCAGGCAGGCATGGAACCGTCGGATCAGCTTTATTTCTGGATGAATGTTGCACTTGCAATGACTCCCAGAACGGATTATCCGCAGATGGCCGAGCTTCTGCCATGGGTTATGGAGAACTCGGGTTATTCAAAGTTTGTTCCGGCGGTTGAGGATGCGGTGAAGAAGACAAGGATCGGCTTGGGAGAAGATACGCAGACAGCTCCGAAGGACTGCGGGAAGATCCGGTTTACGTATGATTTTAATGAGTTGAATAACTATAATGTTCAGGCAACATTTTCTCCTGTCTCATCGGACGGTTCGGATGACATTGTAACCTGGCCGGCTGCGGATACAAATTGGGTTTCCGCGGTATTGCCGGAGGGAGAATATACAGTATCGCTTTACTTTACACCAAAGACTTCGAAAAACGGAGAAAATGAAGAGTCCGGCAGTGAGTCGGGAGGGGAAGAGCAGGAGGCTGTAGCTGCGCTTTATACCCCTCAGGGCTGGCATATACTGTCGCAAAGTGCGTATGACGATATCGTTAAGGGATATGGCAGCAAGATCAGCGTCAGTGTAGAGGAAGGAAAGGTTGTATTGCTGGAGACGGATTCACTTGCGGCTGCGATAGAGGAATAAAGGATTTTCCGACCGAAATATAAACTGACCACATAAGGAGGATAATAATGGCATCTACTATACGCGTATGGAACGGGAATCAGTATAAGGATCATACGTTGGAGCAGTTTGGGAAAACCCGGATCTTTATCGGCAGCGGCTCTTACTGCGACATAGTGATCAAAGCCCAGGGCATAGAGGAACAGCACGGCATCCTGCTGAATAAAGACGGCGAATGGTTTTATCAGGATGCAGACAGTATGAGCGGTACCTTCATGAATGGGAACCGTGTTTCTTCCCAGAAGCTGGCTGAGGGAAATGTACTGGTCTTCGGTGAGCTAAAGGGTGAGAATACAGTATGCCTTGAGGTGAAGTCTGTAGAAACGAAGGGAGCAGCAGAAAAGAGCGTTGACAGTGCTTTCGCCAGTGCGGCGCAGGACGCAGTCAGCCAGAGTGTGGACAGTGCGTTCAGTCAGACAGCGCAGAGTGCAGCAGGACAGAGCGTTGACAGCGCGTTCGTCAGCGCAGCACAGGGAGCAGCCGGGCAGAAGGTGGACAGTGCATTCGGTCAGACAACACAGGGATCACAGCAGCGATCATACGGTCAGAGTATGCAGAACACATCTCAGCCGTCGTATGGTCAGAATATGCAGAATACTTCACGGCCTGCATATGGACAGAATACTCAGAACACTCAACAGCCGCCGTATGGTCAGAATATGCAGAATACCTCACAGCCTGTATATGGACAGAATACTCAGGGAACTCAGCAGCCTTCATATGGTCAGGGTATGCAGAATATATCTCAGCCGTCATACGGTCAGAATATGCAGCGACCCTATCCGCCACGCCAGAATGACGGGCAGCAATACACGCCGCAGGGAACAACAGGACAGCCGTTCCCGCCGCAGGGAACAACAGGGCAGCCATTTCCGCCTCAGAGAAATGCAGGGCAGCAGTATCCGCAGGGAGGAGGACAGAACTATCCTCCGCAGAACCGTCAGCCCCAGCCTCCTCAGAATAACGGTGGATCGGGAAAGAAGACCGGTCTTATCATAGGCATCATTTCCGGAGTAGCGGTTATAGCCATAACACTGGTCGTTCTTTTTGCTACCGGTGTATTCGGCGGAAAGAAGGAAGAAACCGCCTCCACAATGACCGGCAAGGTTGATAATACGGAGATGATACTTACAACTGAGGCGATCACGGAGACTCCGACTGCTGCAACAGAGTTACAGACTGAAATGCCGACTGAAATATCGACTGAAACAACGGAAAAAGACACGGTTGAACCTGTCACCGAAGCTACCACAGAGAATACGGATGAGCTTGATTCCGAGGAGATATATAAGATAGCAAGTCCGTCAACCGTTGAGATCCAGGCATTCAATGAATATTACGGATCCCAGGGCTCAGGCTTCTTTGATGATGATAAGGGAACAGTGGTTACAAATTATCATGTGATAGAAGGAACCTATGAGGGAACCATCATTACCTCGGATAAAAAGAAGTATAATATAACCGGTGTTCTGGGTTATGATGCTAACCTTGATATAGCCATACTTTCAACGGATATTGGTACCAGCGTTCCGCTTACGAGAAAGACCGATAAGGTGGTTACGGGTGAGAAGGTTTATGCGTTGGGAAGCTCACAGGGGTACTCCGGTACATTTACTGAAGGTATAGTATCCACTGCGGAGCGTGAAGAGGACGGACATATTTACATCCAGCATTCCGCACCGATCACCAACGGCAACAGCGGCGGCCCTCTGCTTGACAAGTACGGTCATGTCATGGGTATCAATAACTGGGTGAGAACGGACGGACAGAATCTGAATTTTGCCATTCCCATAGATCAGGTGGACAATGTCAACAGAAGCTCTTCCATGACTCTGGCTGAGGTTTATGCAAAGGAAACAGGAGCAACTTCAACAGCATCCACAACCGATTTCGGAAATGGAAAGAAGGTGATACTTGATTCCCTGGGCGGACTGGAGCTGCAGATCACTGTACCTGAGTTTGCTGAAGTGAATGATGAAACAGGTGAAGTTGAATACATGACAGAATCCGGAGATACCTATCTTTCCATCAACGGCGCGATTGAGGGAAATATGGAAGGTGGATCACTGGAGGAACTGAATCCGGAGATCATGGAAATGCTGGAAGAGTTCCTTAAAGAAAATGAGGAAGACGGAGTGGTATTCGAGGATCTTAGTTCCAGTACGCTTATCATAAATAATGAGCCCTGGTATATTTATACGACATACGGATATTTTGAAGAAGAAGGAGTAGTATATATGCTGGATGTGGTTTTCCTCGTCGGATACAGGGATGGAAAACTCGGCTTTATTCAGATGATAGCTGCATATTTAGACAGCGATAATATTGAGAAAAATTATGAAAATATCGCTAATATTGAAGAGGAAATGATATCTTCGATCAAATTCTGACATCATGGGGAGGACAGCGATGGCGCCACCGGGAGGACATGGCGGACCTTTAGGGGGTCGTTTCATGACAGAGGAAGAAAAGCAGAATGCACCTAAGGTTACCAAACAGCTGCTTAAGAGGGTATTTTCGTACCTGAAACCCTACAGGCTGCAGCTGGCACTGGTTTTTGTTGCCATAATACTGTCGTCAATACTCGGACTACTGCCGTCGATACTTACAGGTAAGATCATAGATGAAGGACTGATCGGGCAGGATATGAAGCTGCTGATCATTTTCATAGCAGCATCCCTTGGGGTTACCCTTGCGGCCAACCTTATCGGTGTGGCGGAAAGCTATATCAATACATGGATCGCCCAGCATATCACCTTTGATATGAGGAATCAGATGTTCCGCCATCTGCAGAAGATGTCGCAGCGTTTTTTCACAACGAATAATCAGGGCGATATCATCACAAGGATGACCTCTGATATAGACGGCGTGGAATCGGTAATTACAAATACATTTAAGAGTATACTTTCAAACGCCATCACGCTGGTGGTTGCTCTTGTTGCGATGTTTCAGAAAAACTGGATACTTGCCCTGCTGGGCATCGCCGTGATACCGCTTTTTGTGCTTCCAACGCGAAAGGCGGGGAAGACCAGATGGACTCTGACCAGAGAGGCCCAGGACTGCAACGATGAAGTGAACGGTATCCTGAATGAAACTCTCTCCGTAAGCGGCCAGCTGCTGGTAAAGCTTTACGGTAAGGAGAAGGAAGAATACGAACGGTACGAGAAGGTAAACCGTAAGATGATAGGCCTGAATATCAAGGAGAAGATGGCAGGCCGGTGGTTCTTCGTTATACTGAATACCGTAACAAATATCGGACCCATGCTGCTCTATCTGGTGGGTGGTATCCTGATGATGAAATATGACAGCGACCTTACCGTAGGTGACATTACCGTTCTGGTAGCTTTGCTTGGAAAGACCTATATGCCGGTGAACAGTCTTCTTAACATTCAGGTGGACTGGATGCGTTCCATGGCGCTCTTCACCAGGATATTTGATTATTTTGACATGCCGGTGGAGATCGAAAATGCACCGGATGCCGTGACGCCGGATCATTCAACGGGTGAAGTGGAGTTTAAGCATGTAAACTTTGCTTATGATGAGGAGCGGCAGATACTGAAGGACATTTCCTTTAAGCTTGAGAGCGGACACAGTATAGCTATCGTCGGGCCTTCGGGATCGGGTAAAAGTACCATAATTAATCTTATTCCGCGGCTTTATGATGTTCAGTCGGGAAGCGTTGCCTATGACGGCGTGGATGTGAGAAAGCTTGATCTGGGGTTCCTCAGAGGGCAGGTCGGCGTTGTGTCTCAGGAGACTTATCTTTTCAACGGCACCATAAGGGATAATCTGCTTTATGCCAAACCGGATGCAACGGAGGAGGAAATGATCGCGGCTCTGAAGAGGGCTAACATTTATGATTTTGTCGAGAATCAGGAGCTGGGGCTGGATGCCATGGTGGGCAACCGGGGGCTGAAGCTTTCGGGCGGTGAGAAACAGAGGATATCCATAGCGAGAGTACTGCTGAAGGATCCCAAGCTGCTCATTTTCGATGAGGCAACCTCTGCGCTGGATTCAATCTCAGAGAATAAGATCCAGGAGGCGATAGAACCTATAATAAAGGAGCGGACGAGTATTCTTATCGCCCACAGGCTTTCCACAATATTGGCGGCGGATGAGATCCTGGTGGTCAGGGACGGCGAGATCGTGGAGCGCGGACAGCATAAGGAGCTGGTGAAGCAGGGCGGAGTATATCAGGAGCTTTATACGACGCAGTTCAGCCGTATCTCCGATGAAGAAGAGGAGCAGCGGCTCAGGAGAAGACAGCATTTCCGTGTAAAACACAGCGGCTACACGGAAGGTGAGGACCAGGAGAGGTAGTGACTTGCTTTTTTCGGCTTTTTATATTATAGTAGAATAGTTAGAGACTGTAAAAAAGATATCCTGTCGGGAGAAGATCATGAAGAGAGAAGTAAACAAGACTTTGGATATGGATCTGGTGAAGGATACCTCTTATGAGGTGCCTGAGATACTGGAACAGGTGTATGCCGCGCTTTCTGAGAAGGGTTATAACCCGGTGAGTCAGATCGTGGGATACATTATGAGTGGTGACCCCACATATATTACCAGCCATAAGAATGCCAGGAGTCTGATCATGAAGGCCGAGCGGGATGAGATCATAGAGGTTCTGATGGAGAACTATATTGAGACGGTGCTGAAATAACAGGAGCGAAAGGATATAATATGCGTATCATGGGCCTTGATTACGGAACGAAGACAGTGGGAGTTGCCATTTCTGATCCATTGCTTCTGACCGCACAGCCATATGAAACCATTACCCGAGAGAACCCGAAGCAGCTTCGGAAAACTCTTCAGCGGATAGAGGCGATAATAGCCGCTGAGGAGGTGACGGAGATAGCTTTGGGTTTTCCGAAGAATATGAACAATACTGAAGGAGAACGGGCTGAGGCAACAAAGTCATTTATGGAAATGCTGGAGAGGCGGACACTTCTTCCGGTACATCTTGTTGATGAGAGACTGACTACTGTGGAAGCGGACAGGATACTTGAGGATACGGGAGTGGCTCATTCCGCAAGGAAGGAGCACATCGATAAGATGGCTGCGGCGATCATACTGCAGACCTGGTTGGACAGCAGGAAGGCTGAGTGAATAAAGCGATTCTTTGCTGAGCACAGAATGACATGATGGGCTGAAGAAAAGTTCAGCCTGTGACCTCAGACAATTTATGGAGGTACATTTTGACAGATACACAGCTGCCGGTTAAGATCATTCCGCTGGGCGGTCTTGAACAGATCGGAATGAATATAACGGCTATTGAATATGGCGATACTATCATCGTTATTGACTGCGGGCTTTCCTTTCCGGACGATGATATGCTGGGGATCGATATGGTTATCCCTGATGTCACATACCTGATCGAGAATAAAGACCGGGTCAAGGGCCTGGTGATCACTCACG
>ONWK01000116.1 GCA_900321505.1 uncultured Eubacteriales bacterium | reverse complement strand
TTTTTTTACGTTCTCCGAGAGATTGGTGATCGAAGCGCTGTACGCCGGTTTCTCAGGTTGTACCGTACCACTCTGTGTGGAGGTGGACGCATTCCCACCCGAGCTTCCGCAGCCTGTCAGAAGCATACCTGCCGTCAGCACGTATGCCGCACATTTTACAAATCTTCTTCCTGTCTTCTTTTGCATATCATTGTTCCTTTCGTCATAACATTGAAATTTTTTCGGAATCTTGATCAGGATACGTGTTACATCTTCATTTTTATGGTAATACTTTATGCTTATTATACGTCAAATGCGGAAGAAAATACAAACAAAGAGGTTGTACGGGCAGTAAAGTATTCAAAGAACCGGGATAGAATATCTGCAGGCATGGCGGCAGGACATTTGACTGCCGCTATGTTTATGCCTTGCAGTAATCCTGAGCAGGTGTTACAATGAACTTTCGGGAGTACCGAAAGAAAGAAGGTCATAAAATGAAGGCAAATTATTTACGCAAACTTGGTGCACTGTTACTTGCAATGATGCTCGTATTTGCTGCCGGCGCCTGCGGATCGGAGAAGGAGAATACTACTTCGGCCGGGACTGAGGCGTCCACTGCTGTTTCCGGTGGAAATGCCGCAGAGATAAGAGTTGGATCCCTTAAGGGCCCCACGACCATGGGACTTGTAAATCTTATGAAAGCCTCAGAGCAGGGTAAGGCAGAGGGAAAATATAAATTCACCATGGAGACCCAGCCGGATGTTATCGCGGCCGGTGTAGTATCCGGTGATTTTGATATAGCCCTCGTTCCTGCAAACCTTGCGGCGGTTTTATACAAGAAGACCGAAGGAAAGGTTAAGGTTCTTGCCATAAATACCGGCGGCGTGCTGGAATGTGTTACAGGATCTGATAATATAACATCCGTAAAGGATCTGGCCGGAAAGACGGTATATTCTACAGGCCAGGGAGCCACGCCTGAATATGCTCTTAAGTTCCTGCTGGATAAGTATGGCGTTACTGACTGCAGCATAGAGTTTAAGTCGGAAGCAACTGAGATAGCGTCTCTTCTGGCGGAGGATCCGAGCAAGATTGCCATTCTTCCCCAGCCTTTCGCTACAGTCGCTCAGGTACAGAACGACAAGGTAAAGTCTGTATTCAACCTTACCGATGAATGGCAGAAGCTGGGCCTGGATTCACAGCTGATAACAGGCGTTACCATAGTAAGGAGCGAATTCCTTGAGAAGAATCCCGATGCTGTAAAGCTCTTCATTAAGGAAGCATCCTCAAGTGCGGAGAGCGCTGTATCTGATGTTGACGGAACAGCTGCGCTTATTGCTGAGTATGGCATTATCGAAAAGGAGCCTGTTGCAAAAAAGGCGCTTCCTTCCTGCCACATTTCCGCTATAACCGGTACGGAAATGAAGACCATCGTAAGCGGTTATCTTCAGACCCTGTTTGACCAGGATCCCAAGGCAGTGGGCGGAGCCATGCCTGCAGACGATTTCTATTATACCGGAGAGTAAGGGCCTGTATCGGAAGAGTGAACTGACTGTATGAAAAGAAAACTGCTCATCATTTTCATCTGGCTGCTGATATGGCAGGGAGTGGCATGGCTGGTTCACAACCCTGTTCTTATTGCGGGCCCCTGGGAAACGGTGAAGGCATTGGTGGGACTGGCCGGCACGGCTGAATTCTATCAGACTGTGGGCTGGTCACTTCTCAGGATACTGCTGGGCGTTATTCTGGGTGTGGGACTGGGCTTTCTGATGGCATATGCGGCGCACAGATCCCAGCTGCTCAGGGATTTCCTGTCGCCGGTGGTGAGCCTCGGCAAGGCCATTCCCGTAGCAAGCTTTGTGATCCTGCTTCTGATATGGATAGGAAGCAGCTGGGTTGCGCTGCCGGTGGTCTTTCTGATCACATTTCCGGTAGCGTATCTGAATCTGCAGAAGGGACTGGATGCCCTGGACGTTCAGCTTACGGAAATGGCGGAGCTTTACAGGATATCCTTTGGAAACAGACTGAAATATGTTGAGCTCCCCCAGCTCAGGGGACAGATCGCTGCGGCGCTGTCGCTGGCAGCGGGAATGGGCTTTAAGAGCGGAGTCGCAGCGGAGGTCATAGGACAGGCGCGGCTTACGATAGGTAATTCCATGTACCGGGCAAAGATATATCTTGAGATACCGGAGCTGTTCGCATGGACGGCAGTGGTGATCTTCCTCTCCTGGGGAGCGGAGAAGCTGCTGCAGCTCCTGCTGAAAATAGGCGCGGGGAAATAGCAGCTGGAAAGGACAGGAGATCATGAAGCTTGAAGCAGAAGACCTTCAGGTTTACGCAGGAGATAAATGCCGTCTGCCGATGGTTTCATTTTCGCTTGAGGATAATGAATGTGCAGTATTGACGGGACGGTCCGGAGGCGGAAAGACAACACTGCTCCGGGTACTTGCGGGACTTGAGAAACCAACGCAGGGGAAAGTGATCTACCGTTCGGGAAAAGAGGAGTTTACCCCGGAACAGCTTATGAAAAGAGGAGGGTTATCCCTGCTTTTTCAGGAGAACAGGCTGCTTCCCGGGCTTAATGCCGTGGAAAACGTGCGTATCATTTTTCACGGGGAGGAAAAGAAGGATACGGAACGTATCAAAGCTGAACTTAAGAAGCTGCTTCCGGATGTGGAAATGGACCGCCCGGTGGGCCTGCTTTCCGGAGGGGAGCAGAGAAGAGTGGCATGTGTGAGAGCGCTGATCCGGGATGTGCCGGTGATACTGCTGGATGAACCCTTTACGGGACTGGACGAAGCAGCCTGTGAAGCGGTAAGGCAGTACATTTTACAGCGAAGTAAGGACAGAACGATCATCGTAGTTGAACATGAAGCGGAGCATTTCACGGAGTGGAGAAATATATCCGTGGAGGAAAGATAAGCATGATAACAAATGATGTAGGCATAGTAAGCCTTAAGCATATGATAATTGAGGAAATGGCGCGGATGGCCTGGGCGGGAACCCTTACCTCCGACGAGAAGGAGAAGCTGGTATATAAGATCATTCCAGGTCCGCTTGCCCAGTACCGCTGCTGTATATATAAGGAGCGGGAGATCGTACGGCAGAGGATACGCCTGGCGGAGGGGCTGTGTCCCTCCCCTGATCCGGATAAGCAGTCGGAGAATATCATTCAGGTCATAAGCCCTGCCTGTGAGGAGTGTCCCATCGCTTCATATACCGTGACGGATAACTGCCGGCTGTGTGTGGGCAAGGCGTGCATCAATTCCTGCCCCTTCGGCGCGATATCCATCGGGGCCCACAGGTCATATATAGATCCTGCCAAATGCAAGGAGTGCGGCAAATGCGCGGCGGCATGCCCCTATTCCGCCATAGCCCATCTGGAGCGGCCCTGCAAGAAGGCCTGTCCTACCGGGGCGATCACCTACGATGAATACGGTATCTGTGAGATAGATGAGGATAAATGCGTCCAGTGCGGGCACTGCATACATTCCTGTCCATTCGGCGCCATCGATTCGAAATCCTATCTGGTAAAGCTTGTTGAAGAGATCAGGGCGGGCAAGGAGGTTATAGCCATGTGCGCGCCGGCGACTGAAGGACAGTTCGGGGCGGACATATCCATGGCGTCCATCCGTGAAGCGCTTAAGGAGCTGGGCTTTGCCGATATGGTTGAGGTGGGACTCGGCGCGGATATGACGGCAGCCTTTGAATCAGAGGAATGGTCTGAGGCGATGAAGGAGGGACGGAAGATGACCACCTCCTGCTGCCCGGCATTTATCAATATGCTGAGAAAACATTTCCCCGAACAGTTTGAGAAGAATATGTCTACCGTGGTTTCACCCATGTGCGCAACCTCAAGATATCTCAAGCTGATGCATCCCGGCTGCATCACTGTATTCATAGGTCCGTGTATCGCAAAGAAATCTGAATCCGCGGATAAATCGGTGCAGGGGAATGCGGATTTCGTAATGACCTACGGAGAATTCCGGGCGCTGCTCAGGTCAAAGGATGTGGAGCTTAAGCCTGTTGATGCGGACTATCAGGAAGCTACGGTGTTCGGAAAACGTTTTGCCTCCAGCGGCGGTGTGGCAAGTGCGGTCATGGAATGTATGAAGGAGAGGGGAGAGGATATCTCCGGCATAAAGCTTAAGAAATGTGCCGGCGGCAAGGAATGCTTCCAGGCGCTTACCCTCCTGAAATACGGAAAGCTTCCGGAGGATTTCATAGAGGGGATGGTCTGTCCCGGCGGATGCGTGGGCGGACCCTCAAAGCATAAGACCGAAGCGGAGATACTGAAGGCGAGGGAGAACCTGCTTTCAAAGGCTGAGCCGCGGGAGGTCCTTAAGAATCTTGAACAGTACCAGATGGATAAGTTCTCCATGTACCGTGACGGTCATATGGTGTAGAAGGGGATGTTATTCTGTAGCGAAGCCAAAGGCTCCGCTGACAGGGGCAGGAAAATATACCTTTGTGAACGATTAAGGAAATCGTTCACAAACCCTCACTTCGTTCGGGCTGCTCCTTCGGAGCAGGGCGCGTACGGTTCTCG
>ONWK01000127.1 GCA_900321505.1 uncultured Eubacteriales bacterium | reverse complement strand
TGTATGAGACACCCATGGCAGACTCCAGGACTTTTCTGGATATCAATTCCAGACTTCCGAAAGAGCATGCGGCCGAGCTTGACAGCGGATTCTCACTTGATGGAGCAGTGGTTTTGGATTAGAATCTATTCAGTATCCCCGGTTTCGGGATGCTGTGATATTTTAATATATTCCTTCAATGAAAGGGGAAAAATATGCATTACGAGGAAATAAGATCAGAGGAAACCGTACAGCTTAATATCGAGGGTAAGATCGATGCAGTCTCCAGTGATGAGTTTCAGACACTTGTTCTGGCTGCCTTCACAAAAACCAAATGCGTCATCATCAATCTGGAGAAGGTCACTTATATGTCAAGTGCGGGACTGAGGGCGCTTACACTTGGCGATAAAACCGCGAAGTCAAAGAAAGGACAGCTTATCATCATCAATGTTCCCGAACAGGTAAGAGATGTTTTCAGGGTAACGGGTTTCGATACCATACTGGATATAAGGTGACATAAAAAGGGGGATGAAGGATAAAATGTCCAGATCACAGAAGTTCTTTCTTATCGGATCGTGCATTTTTTTTGCTGCGACGATTTACAGCCTGTTTTTTTTAAAGCTGGTATTTATCATAATATTCCTGCTGCTGCATTGTTTATGTCTCTACGCTTTCAGCTATGTCTGCTTTTCGGATCAGCTGGACAGGGATCTTTCGCTGCAGACCTATCATCAGGATGTGGGACTGGAGATCGCCGAGAAGGATAAGGAGCTGAATGATATATCCGTAGAACTGAAGGCAAAGAACAGTCTGTTGGAGGAGATACGTTTACAGCTGGAGAACTTCAGATCCAGGGCAGAGGCTTCCGGACATGAAAGGCAGGGCCTGCTTTCAAAGATCCATCAGCTTGAGGAAGAGAAGAGAGAAAGAGAGCGTGAGCTTAATGAAAAGAAGGAAAATCACGGTAAGGATTACGGAGCGCTGCTGCCTCCGGTGACCGGGGATGAAGAAGGAAGGGAAACCGTGAATATCATAGCCGTAGCCAATCAGGCGAAGGATTCCCTTCTGCAGGAGGCAAAGGCGGCGAATCTTCACGTGACGGTATCTTCCGCAACAGATACGCTCATGGTGACGGCAGACCAGGGAAGACTGCTGACACTCTTCAGGAATATCATCGACAATTCCATCAAGTATATGAAGAAGGCCGGTTCGCTTGTTATAACCATTTCCACCATAGGAGATGATATTTTTATAGTTCTGAAGGATACCGGAGAAGGTCTTCCCACAGAAGAGACCAGGTATATATTCGAACTGAATTACCAGGGCTCGAACCGTATTAGCGGAAATGGTCTGGGTCTGGCTCAGGCAAGGGCGATCGTGGAGTATTACGGCGGAACCATTTATGCCAAGAGCACTGTGGGTAACGGAATGGGTATTTATATTCAGATCCCTGCCGGAGGAAGAGTATGAGCAGAAAGAAGATCAGAAGGGTCATAATGGCGGTTTGTGCGTTTTATGTGATCGTTGCTGTCCTTTCGATTATTATGCTGAAGGATGAAAAGGGAGCTATTCTGGCTGACAGGACCCAGTCTGAATTACAGTCCGGAGTAAAGAGCGGTACCGAAGAGGGAAAGATAACGGAGGTAACGGCGGAAACTGAAGTTTGGACGGAGGAAGCTACGGAAAAAGCAACAGATATCATACTTGATGCGCCTACCGAAAAAGAAAAAGAGGATGTGACGGAGGATCCCGCCGTGACGGTAACAGAGGAACCGACGGAAAAAATAACGGAAAAAATAACTGAAGAAATAACTGAAGAGATAACTGAAGAAATAACTGAAGAAGTATCGGAAGAAATAACTGAAGAAGTATCGGAAGAAGATGAGCTTCCGCCGGTCATCCCGCGGACCGACGGGAAGTATTATGTATTCGAAACACTAAACGAGGATCAGAAGCTTCTTATGCGTGAGTACGGAGACGGATCCGCAAGAACGGTGGGTGACCTGAACCCGCATTCCACCGGGGTTATTATCGAACGGGGAGATGAGTGGTCCGGGATCTTTGCCAACGGGAGGAGCGGCTACAGCATTACCTCGGCCCTGCAGATCAGGGAAGTATCGGAGGAAGAATACATAGAGAAGGTAGAGGCTTCTGGAGGACGATACGGAGGAGAGCAGGATGGGTC
>ONWK01000163.1 GCA_900321505.1 uncultured Eubacteriales bacterium | reverse complement strand
CTTTGTAGGCAGCGAGCCTGCAAACAATGTATATAATAAGAAGCTGGATATCATCAATATTTACGCCTGCTCCGAAAGCGGTTTCGCTGTCGGTGTATTCCCCATTGATAAATCCTATGAGGCCTGTCCCATCGGAAAGCCTGAGGTGGAGACGAAGATCATCCTGATCGATGAGGACGGAAATGAGGTGAAGGACGACGAGATCGGTGAGCTCTGCTTTGAGAATCCGTATGTCCGCGGATATATCAATCTTCCGGAGGAGAGCGCAAAAGCTTTCGTTAACGGCATATATCATACGGGAGATCTGGCAAGAAAACAGTCTGACGGTAATTACGTCCTTCTCGGCAGGACCGGAGATATGATCAAGATCAACGGTAACCGTATAGAGCCGGCGGAGATCGAAGCGGCGGTTAAGCAGGTGCTCGGTATATCCTGGGCAGCGGCAAGAGGCTTTGAGGAGGCAAACAGAAGCTATCTTTGCGCATACTATACCGATGATGTGACCGTGGATCCGGTGTTCATGAGAGAAGAACTGGCTAAGAGACTGCCCTACTACATGATCCCGTCCTACTATATGAAGATAGATAAGGTTCCGCTTAAGGCTAACGGTAAAATGGACCGCAAGGCCCTTCCGCAGCCGGATACCAGTGATTTCCGCACGGAATATGCGGCTCCCGAAACGGAGACACAGCAGAAGTTGTGTGAAGCCATGGCAAAGGTACTGAAGGCTGATCAGATCGGTATCCATGATGATTTCTATGAGCTGGGCGGAGACTCACTTGGCTCTATTCAGGTCATTGTCCAAAGCGGGCTGCCCGGACTTCAGGCAAGTGATATCTTCCGCGGACGTACCGCCGAGAAGATCGCTGAAATCTATGAAAATAAGAAATCCACTGACAGCGGTGAGAGTCCCGAGATCCGTAATGCAGAGGCAATGAAGAAGAATCATCCCCTCACTGCTGAGCAGCTTTATATGGTGGATTACCAGCTCTATACTCCGAAGTCAACCATGTACAACCTGTTCTCAATGATGAAGGTCGACAAGGAGATGTTTGACCTTGAAAAGCTGGCTGATGCCATGCGTCTGGCCATCAAAAATCATCCGGCATTGCTTACAACCTTCAGCTTCAGCAAGGAAGGAGAGATTGTTCAGCACTATACTCCCGAGGTGGAGCGTGAGATCCGGGTTGAGAAGATCAGCGAGTTTGAATTCAATGAAGTAAAGGATACACTGGTTCAGCCCTTTAAGATCATTGACGGACCGCTGTACCGTGTCCGTATCTTTGAAACCGAGAAGAGCGGATATATGTTCTTTGATGTTCACCATACATTGTTTGACGGCACCAGCCTTAAGGTATTTATGGGCAATATCGGCAAACTGTATATGGGAATGATGCCGGATCCGGATTTCTATTATCTGATGCTTCAGGAGCGTGAGGATGAAAAGGAATCGTCCTTCTATGAAGAAAGTAAAAAATATTTTGAAGATAGATATGACGGCATAGAATGGTCCAGCTATCCTAAGATGGATACACATTCCAGAGAAAATGAAATGGGTGAGTTCTTTGCCGAGCTGGGTGTTGAACAGCCTCAGATGAAGGCAGTGGAAAGAACCTACAAGATCACAAGGAATGAATTCTTTATTTCTGCCCTGGTACTTTCCATTTCCATTTTCAATAAGAAGGATGATATAAAGATATCCTGGATATATAACGGACGCGAGGATATGCAGATGCTGTCCACCGTAGGACTTCTTTTCCGCGATCTTCCGGTCGGCGTGCGTCTGACAGATGAAATGACACTGCGTGAGCTTTTCGCGGATGTGCATGATCAGGTACAGAAGGGTATAGAGCACAGCTGTTATCCTTATGTTGATACGCATAACCAGGTGGGCGAGGGCGAAGCTGCTTATCTGCTGTACCAGCAGGATATCCGTGATATGGGCGGACTGGACGGCATGGAGATAGAGTCAGTAGAGATCCGTCAGAATCAGGCTGCTTCACAGACGGTGCTTGATATGGAGATCCTGGATGGTGAAGACGGACTGATGCTGATGATGGACTACGCTGCAAGCCTTTACAGAGATGAGACCATGGACCGTTTCAAGGAGCTTTATGTCCGTACTGTTCAGGCTATGGTGACCCATAATTCACAGAATGATGTGACTGTCGGTGAGCTGAGGAAGAAGCTTACCGATAAGGAGAATTTCTTTATCAAGATCGTAAGTAAGTTCAGGCGTAAGAAGTAGGAATCCGGGAGAAAAAGATGACAAACCAGGAATTACATGACAGCTTTGGTGTAAATAAGATGATCGCAGGCGATTATGATCCGGAGCTGGCGGCGGTCTGCAATAACGGAACATTTGTAGGCCGGAAGAATGAGCAGGGGATACTTGTTTTTAAGGGTATTCCCTTTGCAAAGCCTCCCGTGGGGCATCTTCGCTGGAAGAAGCCGAGGCTTGCAGGACATGATTCCGGGGTATATGAGGCTTATTATAACGGAAAGACACCGATACAGACCGAATGGGAGACGGAGAGGGCGTCCTATTATCCTCAGGGAGAGGATTGCCTGTATCTGAATATATGGTTAAATCCCGATTGCGCAGATCCGTATAAGACGGTAATGGTATTCTTTCATGGCGGCTCCTACGGCTGGGGCGGCACTGCGGATCCGATATATGACGGTGCGAACTTCGTAAAGGAAAATCCTGATATCATAATGGTGACCGTAGGCTATCGTACCGGTATCATGGGCTTTATTGATTTTTCCGAAGTTCCCGGAGGTGAAGACTATCCAGATGCCCCGAATCTGGGCATCTGGGATCAGATAGCCGCGCTTCGCTGGGTAAGAAAGAATATCGCAGCCTTCGGAGGAAATCCGGAAGCGGTTACCATTTTCGGGGAATCCGCCGGAGGAGGATCCGTATCGCTGCTTCCCATCACGCCTGCAGCCAAGGGACTGTTCAGAAGGATCATAGCCCAGAGCGGATCGGT
>ONWK01000004.1 GCA_900321505.1 uncultured Eubacteriales bacterium | reverse complement strand
CGCGTAGCCTGGTCGAGCGCGCACGACTGGAAATCGTGTAAACCCCAAAAGGGTTTCGAGGGTTCGAATCCCTCCTTCTCCGCCAAATCTCATGAAGTTACCCCCATTTTTTGTACAGCGATGTACAATGAATGGGGGTACTTTTATGCTTGCAACAAAAGAAACCAAATTAAAATAACACCTCTTCATTTCTGGCGTTTTCGTTTCAAAAAGTCAGTCTTTATTCATCCACGTTCCTGCACGACAGCATTACTCCGTTTCTGAATGATATCAACGACATCTTCCACCGCTCTTTGTCCTGTGAGATATCCCGGGGCTTCTTCTTGTATGATCATCATGGCGGAAGGATCATACGCACAGATTCCTCCGATATTCTCGACCACATTCAGAAGTGCATCTACGTGTTCTTGTCCCAGACGACAAGAATAGGATTCAAGATATGACAGCATATCCGGATCCGTTTTTGCTATCTCCCACAAAAGATGGTTATCTGCCAGGTCTTTCTCCATCAGGGTAGCAAATGCGTTACGACTGACCGGGAAGTTTCCAAGCGAGCAGGCGCAGGTCAGCTGCGGATCATCTTCAAAAAGATACCGCAGGAATGACCACGCTTCGTCTTTTAGCGGACAAGATTGAGTGATGCCAGCGGTAAATGTATTATCTGCCATCGCACCGGAGCCTTCCATATTCGGAATTCCGATAAAACAGACATTCCCACCATTCATGGTGAGACGGTGGCCAAACCAGGAAAGATATCGGAAACTATCGTTCACTGCTACAATCATGCCCGCGTCGAAACGATCCATATCAGACATTGGTTCGGTGGCATCCAATAAATCTTCCCGAATCTCGGCAGCCGTCTTCGGCATTCCGTAAGTTTTCACCAGATCCAGAATCTTATTAAATTCCGGATCATCAAACTTGACTTTACGATTGTCATAATCCAGGAAATGGCTAGTCGTGCCTTTTATCATAATCTCCAAAAGATCACTTTGAGCTACTTTCCCAAACAAATCGACCGTCTTGGGAAGGGTCTGTGCAATCTCCTGAACGTCATCATATGTCCAACCTGTCCGTTCCCCCACGTATTCTTTGTTCGCCAGCATGCCCGTCACATAGAAGCTCAGTGGGAATTGATATAGTTTCCCGTCCCACTCACTGGCACGAAGGATGTTGTCAAAGAAAAGATTCCGGTCGAGAGGATCACTTCCGTCTATAAAGGTATTCAGATCCACCATCGCCCGCTGGGTATTAAACTGGGAAAAGGATCCGAAATTGACCAGAATGTCTGGTCCATCACCATTCAGAATATCCAAGTATACTTGATCCGCGATCTTCGCTTGTTCGTCCGTACTGGAAACAATCTGCGAATAGGGACCAAAATATAAACTGCTGGCTCCAGAATAGTCTTCCAGAACGATCCGCGCTTTCCCGCTCGGATTCAGGTTGTAGGAATTGATATATTCCGAGAACTCCTGTCCCAGTGAACCCATATACGCAAGATATAAGATGCTTTTTCCTGCGTGGGGATTCTTCGCTTCTCGATGCAGGTGCAAAAGACACAAAGATTTACGAGGATTAATCTTTTCATATCCAATATCGTCTAAGGTCATGCGAGTCATATAGATCTCGTCATCCGACGCGATGAAAAGGCTTTGTTTATTGAATTCATCAAAATGATTACAATCCGTATCCCCCCAGGAAATGATCGTCTGCGGATCTTTTCCGGAAACCAGATCATACTTACGAATTCCATCTCCAATAGTTGAATATACGCCGTCACGGCCCTGGATAAGCCAGTCTCCGTTTATCTGACCGGTCAGATCGATCTGATCACCGTTTTTCTCACCGGAAGTTGGATCGATTTCCTGCATATATGAGATGGGCGGAGTAGAGTCTCCGTTCAGGTTTGGGACAGAAACATAAGCATAATACTTGCCGTCGATCTGGAAGATCTTCTGCACAGAGTTTATCATCGACTGTGCATGAATGAATCCCCCTTCTGAATTAAACAAAAGGACATTGCTGACGTCACTACAAAGGATATTACCGTTTTCCAGAAACTGAAGATTATCTGGCATGCTAACTCCATGGTCAAGCGTAATGTCCGGGACCATCTTTCCTTCTTCTGAGATATTATAGATATCTGCCTGATATTCGGATCCGTTATAAAATTCTACTAGAACCTTCAAAGCGCCGGTTTGATCTTCTGTAACATCGCGGATTTCGGAATACTGAGGCATATCGGTAAATCCCCGTAGCGTCCCATCCAGGTTAACGACCGCAAGTCCGTTTCGATTATAGCTTCCATACTCTTCTTCCAAAGCTTTCCTGTCTTCTTCGGAATAGTTCATCCAGTTCTCCTGATATTCTTCCCAGCTCTTCTCAAATTCTTCAGGCATAACATACGATAAATGCAAAGAAACCAGTACGCAATCTGAGAAAACTGAGATGTAATCCGGTCCCCAATCGTCAAGTTCCGTATCTGTGTCATTTAGGAAATTTATATCTAACCGGATCTCGTCACAACTAAAATACGTATCCGATTCTGAAACAACTCGAGCCCGTGGAGTCTTTTTCTTCTTGCATCCTGCTGAGAGCAAAAAAGGGAAAATGAGAATCATTGCCAATATACGTTTCTCTGTTTTTCCCATTGAACCATCTCCCTAAACCAAATCACATCAACTATCTATTTGTCGCTTACTTCTAATATTTCAGTTTAATACGATTATACTTCAACACATATGCTTTCTCTACCAAAAGGAGGGATTGATTCCCGGGGCAATCCATATTTCCCACCGGAAGGCACGATCGCGTTGATACATGACCCGTGATGTTTACCCCATCACGGTTTTTTGTTGCAGTTTTGCATGTGCGATATTAGTTATTGATAGTTTAACGCTGTATATTTTGTGATTGTTTTAAAAAAAATACTGCGTTAACGTTGAAATAAGCCGTTTGTATTATTGAGAAAGGGTGATAACGGATCTATACAAGGTTGACTTTGATAAGTTCTACGGATGCTATGAACAGGGAATCTGGCCGGATGAGTATACCTGGAGCGGAAGCGGACTTCCGACACTACCTTGTGAAAACCCGGAAGCAACGATCGTAATAGATGCTGTAGATGCAACTTCTGTCACCATCCGCGCCACGCTGATCAATCAGAGT